>CASFIQ010000020.1 GCA_949294785.1 uncultured Collinsella sp. | reverse complement strand
TAGAGGTACTCCCCTTCCGTCACCCAGGGGATGACGTCGAAGGAGCGCAGGTGGTCCAAGAGCTCGCGCATGACGGCGGGCTCCATGGGCTGGTCGAAGAGGACCTCGTCGCTCTCGGCGTCCACCACGTGCGCGCCGTTGTATGCCACGAGGAGACCGTGGTAGCGGTCGAGCTCGAGCTCGCGCGCGAGGGCGCGCAGCCCCTGCACCGGGCGCCCCGAGGCGAGGATGACGCGGATGCCCGCGCGCTGGGCGGCGAACAGCGCCTCCTTGGTGCGCGGGGTCACCACCTTCTGGTCGTTGGTAAGCGTTCCGTCAATGTCGAGCGCGATCGCCTTGATTGCCATGGCCTTCCTTTTCGTCGCGAGCTTTCACACGAGGGCCATGGTACCACGCCGGAAAGCATCCGGGCACCGTACGGGCGAGAGCTTACCCGCGCTTTTCATAGAGCACCCGATGCGAAAAAGAACCGGCGGCGGCACCCGAAGGATGCCACCGCCGGAACGCCTCATGCGAGATGCCGAGCTATCTTACTTGCGATGCGCGCGATAGAAGGCGATGAGCGCCTTCGTGGAGGCGTCCTGCGCCTCGAGCGCCGCGTCGTCGTGGAACGCGGGCGTGATCTGCTTGGCGAGCTGCTTGCCCAGCTCCACACCCCACTGGTCGTAGGAGTCGATGCCCCAGACGGTGCCCTCGACGAACGTGATGTGCTCGTAGATGGCGATGAGCTCGCCGAGCGAGTAGGCCGTGAGCCGGTCGCCGAAGATCGAGGTGGTCGGACGGTTGCCGGTGAAGACGCGCGCGGGCACGATCTCCTCGGGTGTGCCCTCGGCGCGGACCTCGTCGGCGGTCTTGCCGAAGGCGAGCGCCTTGGTCTGCGCAAGGAAGTTGCCCAGGAACAGCTCGTGCACGTCCTGGTCGCCGTCCACATAGGGGTTCTCGGTGTTCGCGAACGCGATGAAATCGGCCGGGATCATCGCCGTGCCCTGGTGGATGAGCTGGTAGAAGGCGTGCTGGCCGTTGGTTCCGGGCTCGCCCCAGAAGATCTCGCCGGTGTCGCAGCTGACCGGCGCACCGTCCCAGCGGACCTGCTTGCCGTTGGACTCCATGGTGAGCTGCTGCAGGTAGGCCGGGAAGCGATGCAGGTACTGGTTATAGGGCAGCACGGCGTGGCTCGCCACACCGAAGAAGTTGCGGTACCACACGTTCAGCATGCCCATGAGCGCGACGGCGTTGCGCTCGAGCGGGGTCTTCTGGAAGTACTCATCCACCGCGTGGAAGCCGGCGAGGAACTCCTCGAAGCGCTCGGGGCCGTACACGACGATGAGCGAGAGGCCCACGGCCGAATCGACCGAGTAGCGGCCGCCCACCCAGTTCCAGAAGCCGAAGGCGTTCTCGGGGTCGATGCCGAAATCTGCCACGAGGTCGAGCGCCGTGGAGACGGCGACGAAGTGCTTGGCGATGGCCTCGGCATCTCTCGCGTCGGAGCCGTCGATGGCGCCGGCGGCCTTCAGCTGATCGAGCATCCACGCCTTGACCTCGCGTGCGTTGGTCAAGGTCTCGAGCGTGGTGAAGGTCTTCGAGACGATGATCACGAGCGTGGTCTCGGGATCGAGGCCCTTCACCTTCTCGGCCATGTCGTTGGGGTCGATGTTGGAGATGTAGCGGCAGTCGATGCCGGCGTCGGCGAAGGGCTTCAAGGCCTCGTAGACCATGACCGGGCCGAGGTCGGAGCCGCCGATGCCGATCGAGACGAGGTGCTCGATGCGCTTGCCCGTGACACCCTTCCACTCACCGGAACGGACCTTCTCGGCGAAGGCGTACATGCGCTTGAGCTCGGCGCGGACGTCGGCCACGCAGTCCTGGTCGCCGTCGAAGACGGTGCCGATCTCGCTCTCGGGGCGGCGCAGCGCCGTGTGCAGCACCGCGCGGTCCTCGGTGGTGTTGATGTGCTCGCCCGCGTACATCGCGTCGCGGCGCTCCTCCACCTTCACCGCACGCGCGAGGTCGGCGAGCAGCTTCACCGTGTCATCGGTCATGAGGTTCTTGGAGAGGTCGATATAGAGGTCGCCCACCTCGAACGAGAGCTTTCCCACGCGCTCGGGGTCCTCGGCGAACCAGCGCTTGAGGTCGATGCCCTCCTTCTGCAGATCCCGATAATGGGCCTCGAGCGCCTCCCAAGCCGAGGTCTTGGTGGCGTCGATCGGTGCGGAAACTGCCATTGCTCCTCCTTTTCGGCGGACCGTGCGGCCCGCCGCGTGCTCACGGCGATGCGTCGCCGCTCTGGGACATGGATAGCCCTATTCTAGCGCACCGGCGACAGACGGCACGCTGGCCCGAAGAGGTTGACGAATTCTTTCGCGAACGGGTATAGTCGGATACGATAGTCGAACATGTGTTTTATATCGAGGGATGCGGCGACCGGAAAAGAGGCGATGGAGGTTGGCACGGGAGGCGAGCGGGTGCCCGGGGACCGGACGGACCTATCTGTGCATCGACCTCAAGACCTTCTACGCGAGCGTGGAATGCGCCGACCGCGGGCTCGACCCCTTCACCACCAACCTGGTGGTCGCCGACCCCTCCCGCGGCAACACCACCATCTGCCTGGCGATCACGCCCGCGATGAAGGCGCTCGGGGCGCGCAACCGCTGCCGTGTGTTCGAGATCCCGCCGGGTATCGACTACATCACCGCCGTGCCGCGCATGCGCCACTACATGGAGGTCTCCGCGAAGATCTACGCCACATACCTCGAATTCGTGGCGCCCGAGGACATCCACCCCTACTCCATCGACGAATGCTTCATCGACGCGACGCCCTACCTGGACCTCTACGACATCGACGCCCGGACGCTCGCCGACCGCCTGCGCGACGCCGTGCACGACCGCTTCGGGATCTGCGCGACGGTGGGCATAGGCCCCAACCTCTTCCTGGCGAAGGTCGCGCTCGACATCACCGCCAAGCACGTGCCGGATGGCATCGGCGAGCTCGATTCCGAGCGGTTCCGCCGTGAGATCTGGACGCACCGCCCCATCACCGACATCTGGGGGATCGGACCGGGCATCGCGCGGCGGCTCGCGGCGATGGGCGCTCAGGACCTCATGGGGGTCGCCGCCCTCGACGAGGAGGTGCTCTACCGCGAGTTCGGCGTCAACGCCGAGTACCTCATCGACCACGCCTTCGGGATCGAGCCCGTCACGATCGCCGACATCCGCGCCTACCGCCCCGCCGAGACGAGCTACGTGAACGGCCAGATACTGCCCGCGGACTACACGGCGGCCGATGCGCACCTGGTGATGCGCGAGATGGTGGACGCGGCCGCGATGGAGCTCGTCGACCGCCGCGAGGTGGCGGGGAGGATATCGCTCTACGTCGGCTATGCGGGCGACGGGGCCGATACCGAAACCGGGGCACGCGGCGCCGGAGGGGTCTTCCGCGGCGAGCACGGCACCCGCGTACGGCGGGAGCGCGCGCACGGGGGCGCGGTGCGCAAGCTCTCCGGGTACACGGCATCGCGCGCCGCGCTCCTGCGCGAGTTCCGCAAGCTCTGGGACGAGGTGGTGGACCCCGCGCGAATGATCCGCCGGATCAACGTGGGCCTCGGCGACCTCAGGCCGGAGGAGTTCGCCACCGTCACCCTCTTCACGGATGTGGAGGGCGAGCGCCGCGAGGGGGACCTGGCGCGCGCCGTGATCGCCGTGAAGGGGAAGTTCGGCAAGAACGCGCTCGTGCGCGGCATCAGCCTGACGGACAAGGCGACCGCCCGCGAGCGCAACGAGCAGATCGGAGGACACCG
>CASFIQ010000019.1 GCA_949294785.1 uncultured Collinsella sp. | reverse complement strand
CGCGGCTGGTACCAGGAGTGGGGCAAGGAGCCCGAGCTGATCACCCCCGGGACGGTCGTGATGATTCCCGAGGGCGTCAAGCACTGGCACGGCGCGGCGGCGGACAGCTGGATGAGCCATATCGCCTTCGAGGTGCCGGGCGAGGACTGCTCGAACGAGTGGCTCGAGCCGGTTGAGGACGACGCCTATCCCCAGGCGTAAGCGAATGAAGCGGCGCGGCGTCGGCGGCGGTTGCCCCGGCGCCGCGCCCGTATCGTGACCGCAGGTGTTGCGGCAGCGCGCGACCGGGCGATGCTGCCGATGTCGACGCGAAAGGAGCGCCGCCCATGTTCTACTCGCACATCAAACCGTTTCCCGAGGGCTTCCTCTGGGGCGCCTCGACCTCTGCCTATCAGGTAGAGGGCGCCTGGAACGAGGACGGCAAGGGCATGAGCGTGCAGGACCTGCACGAGCCGCCCGCGGGCATCACCGACTTCAAGCTGGCGAGCGATCACTATCACCATATGGAGGAGGACGTGGAGCTCATGGCGAAGCTCGGCCTCAAGGCGTATCGCTTCTCCATCAGCTGGTCGCGCGTGATCTCCGACGGGTCGGGCGCGGTGAACGAGGCGGGTCTCGCCTTCTACGACCGTCTTGCCACGGCGCTCGTCGAGCACGGCATCACGCCCGTGGCGACCATGTTCCACTTCGACCTGCCGCTCGCCCTGCACGAGCAGGGCGGCTGGGCCGACCGTGCGACCGTGGACGCCTTCTGCCGGTACGCGCAGGTGGTCTTCGAGCGCCTGGGGGACCGCATCAAGCACTGGCTCACCATCAACGAGCAGAACGTCATGGTCATCCATCCCAACGCGATGAACCCGGGGCGCCTGCCCGGAAAACCCGAGCTGTACCAGCAGAGCCACAACATGTTCGTCGCGAGCGCCAAGGCGACGCTCATGCTGCACGAGATGTGGCCGGACGCCAAGATCGGCCCCGCGCCCAACATCACCGCGATCTATCCGGAGACCTGCGATCCCTCGGACGTGGTCGCCGCCGACAACTGGGAGTCCATCCGCTGCTGGAACTACCTGGACGTGGCGTGCTTCGGCCGCTACAACCCCATCGCCTGGGCCTATATGGAGGAGAAGGGCTGCACGCCCGTTTTCGAGGCCGGCGACGCCGAGCTGCTCGCCTCCGCCAAGCCCGACTACCTGGGTGTGAACTACTACGCCACGGCGACGGTTGCCGCACCGCGCAACGACGGGACCGACTGCGCGCCGCGCGCCGGCGATCAGCAGGTGATGCTGGGCGAGGAGGGCGTGTACCGCAGCGGCAGGAACGAGCACCTGACGGCCTCCGAATACGGCTGGATCATCGACCCGGTCGGCATGCGCACGACGCTCCGCCGCATCGCGAGCCGCTACGGGCTGCCGATCCTCATCACCGAGAATGGCCTCGGTGCCAAGGACACGCTCGAGGCGGACGGCTCCGTGCACGACCCCTATCGCATCGACTACCTGCGCCGGCATTTCGAGCAGGCACGTCTTGCCATCAACGACGGCGTGAACCTCATCGGTTACTGCCCGTGGAGCTTCATGGACCTCGTCTCGACGCATCAGGGCTACGGCAAGCGCTACGGCTTCGTCTACGTCGATCGCGACGAGGAGGACATCCGCACCATGGCGCGCATCCCCAAGGACTCGTTCGCATGGTACCGGTACGTGATCGAGACCAACGGCGCCGACCTGTAGCGCCCGTCCGGTAAACGGATCTGACCCGACGAGCCGCGCACCGCCTGGGGAGCGCGGCTCGCGGCGTATCATGGTGGGTGCCCACCGCGACCCGAGGAGCCCTGGCATGGCAGCCGATACCGCGAACTACCGCTTCTTCGCGCACACCGCGTGCGAGTTCTACCCCTGCCACGACCTGCCGGAGGGCGAGGAACTCAACTGCCTCTTCTGCTTCTGCCCGCTCTACGCGCTGGGCCCCGATTGCGGCGGGAACTATCGGTACGTGGGCGAGCGCGGCGACATCAAGGACTGCAGCGCCTGCACCGTCCCGCATCGCCGCGGGAACTACGACTACATCATGGGGCGCTATGCCGAGATCCAGAAGCTCGCCGCCCCGCGCGAGGGGCCCGATGCCCGCTAGATGGTGCCGGTGAGCCTGGCCTTCACGACGGCGAGGCACTCGCGCAGCAGGTTGTTGGGCAGGTACCACGGGGTGGAGTAGGCGGGAATGCCGATGACGTGCGAGATGCCCTGGTGCCGTGCCATGCGCACGGCGCGGAAGAGATGGAAGTCGTTGGTGACGATGCCCACGGTCGCGTCCGGGTCGGCGATGAGCGCCCAGGAGTTCTCCAGGTTCTCTACGGTGGTCTCGGCGGCGTCCTCCACCACGATGCGCTCGGCCGCGATACCCCGGGCATTCAGCCAGGCCGCCATGGCGTCGCCCTCGGGGCAGGGCTCGTTGGGGCCCTGGCCGCCCGTGACCACCACGCGTGTGCGCGGGTTCGCATCGAGGTAGGTCTCGGCTGCGGTCAAGCGGTGGCGCAGCACCTCGGAAGGGGTCCCGTCTTGGCGCACCTGCGCACCGAGCACCACCAGGTAATCAAGGTCGCGCGGAGGCTCGCGCCAGGTCTCGCTCATGATGCGCGCACTGAGCGCGCCCGCACCCGCGATGCCGAGGACGGTGAGGGCGAGCACCGCGCAGGCGAGCATCCGGGCCGGTCCCGCCTCGGGGAATGCGAGCGCGAGGATGCCGCTCCCTCCGATGACGGCGGCGAGTGCGTACCACACGAGGAAGAAGGCCGAGCCCGACCAGACGAGCATGACGGAGATGCCGTAGAGCGCGCAGGCGGCGCCGAGCGCGATCAAGATCCAGGCCATGGTGCATCTCCTTTCGGCGGCGGTCGTGTCAGTCCATTGTCCCATACCCGTTATCTCTCCCGCGCCCGACAGTCGAAGCACGGCAGAGTTCTCATCGAATGGCTTAGAAAATCTTATATAGAGACACTTAGATTTGTGTATAACAAATCGGCGTGCGGGCTACAATGTAGTCGAACACATGCGACCCGCCCCGTAGGGCGGATGGCTGTCGCGTGCCGTGCTGCCCGCCCGGCGCGCCCGATGCGAAACCCGGGCGCAGGCGGTGCGGAGGGCGCGGTGTCGCGATAGCCGCAAGAAGGGGTGATTCCCATGAGGATCGACAAGTTGGCGATGACCTCACGCGAGGCGCTTCAGACCGCGATTGGCATCGCGGGCGACGCCGAGGCGGGTGCCGTCGAGCCCATCCACCTGCTCTCGGCGCTGCTCACGGGCGGCGAGCGCAACATCTCCGTCATCATCGAGCGCATCGGCGCCGATCCCGCTCAGCTGGCGCGTGCCACGGCGGATGCGATCGAGCGCGCGCCCAAGGTGAGCGGCGAGGGCCGCGAGATCGGCCTCTCGCGCGACCTGGTGCGCGTGCTCGAGCGCGCGGAGAAGCGCGCGAGCAAGATGGAGGACAACTTCGTAATCACCGAGCACCTGCTCATGGCGCTCGCCGAGGACAAGGGCGACGCCGGGCGCGTGCTGAAGGACGCTGGCGTCACGCCGGAGCGCGTGGAGGAGGTCTATCAGGAGCTGCGCGGCGACGACCGCGTGACCTCGGCCGACGCGAAGCCGCAGTACGAGGCGCTCGAGCAGTACGGCCGCAACATCTGCGACCTGGCGCGCGCCGGCAAGCTGGACCCCGTGATCGGGCGCACCGACGAGATCCGCCGTACCATCCAGGTGCTTTCGCGCCGCACCAAGAACAACCCGGTGCTCATCGGCGAGCCGGGCGTGGGCAAGACCGCGATCGTGGAGGGCATCGCCCAGCGCATCGTGGCCGGTGACGTGCCGTCGACCTTGAAGGACCGCGACCTCATCGAGCTCGACATGAGCGCGCTAGTGGCGGGCGCCAAGTACCGCGGCGAGTTCGAGGACCGCTTGAAGGCGGTGCTCAAGGAGGTCGAGAAGAGCGAGGGCAAGGTCATCCTCTTCATCGACGAGCTGCATACGATCGTGGGCGCGGGCGCTACCGAGGGCTCCATGGACGCCGGCAACATCCTGAAGCCGGCGCTCGCCCGCGGCGACCTGCACGCGATCGGTGCCACCACGCTCGACGAGTACCGCAAGTACATCGAGAAGGACGCCGCGCTTGCCCGCCGCTTCCAGACGGTCATGGTGGGCGAGCCCTCCGTCGAGGACACCATCTCGATCCTGCGCGGCCTGAAGGAGAAGTACGAGATCTTCCACGGCGTGCACATCACCGATGGTGCGCTCGTGGCGGCGGCCGACCTCTCCGATCGCTACATCGCCGACCGCTTCCTGCCCGATAAGGCCATCGACCTCGTCGACGAGGCGGCGAGCCGTCTGCGTATGGAGCTCGACTCCATGCCGGTCGAGATCGACCAGATCGAGCGGCACCTGACCCAGATGCAGATCGAGGAGCAGGCGCTCATGAAGGAGACCGACGATGCCTCCGCCGAGCGCCTGGAGGCGCTGCGCCAGGAGATCGCCGAGGTGCAGGAGAAGCTCAACGTGGCGAAGGCCGGCTGGCTCAACCAGAAGAACGCCATCGACCGCGTGCAGGACCTGAAGAGCCAGCTCGACGACGCGCGCGGCGAGCTGGAGCGCGTGACGCGCGACGGCAATTTCGAGCGTGCCGGCGAGCTGCGGTTCTCGGTGATCCCCGCGCTCGAGCAGCAGGTTGCCGACGGCGAGGCCGAGATCGAGGCGCAGAAGACCGAGGGCGGCCTGCAGGAGCAGGTGACCTCGGACGAGATCGCCGAGGTCGTCTCTGCCTGGACGGGCGTGCCGGTGTCGAAGATGATGCAGGGCGAGCTCGACAAGCTCAAGAACCTGGAGGGCGAGCTCCATAGGCGCGTCATCGGGCAGGACGAGGCGGTCTCCGCCGTGGCCGCGGCTGTGCGCCGCAGCCGTGCGGGCCTGGCCGATCCCGACAAGCCCATCGGCAGCTTCTTCTTCCTGGGGCCCACCGGCGTGGGCAAGACCGAGCTCGCCAAGGCGCTCGCGAGCTGCCTCTTCGACGACGAGCGCGCGCTCGTGCGCATCGACATGTCCGAGTACATGGAGAAGTTCTCGGTCCAGCGGCTCATCGGCGCGCCTCCGGGATACGTGGGCTACGACGAGGGCGGTCAGCTTACCGAGGCCGTGCGCCGGCGCCCGTACTCGGTCATTCTGCTCGATGAGATGGAGAAGGCCCATCCGGATGTGTTCAACGTGCTGCTGCAGGTGCTCGATGACGGCCGCCTGACCGACGGCCAGGGGCGCCAGGTGAGCTTCAAGAACACGATCATCATCATGACCTCGAACGTGGGGTCGCAGGCGATTGCCGAGCTCTCCGGCAAGGATGACGAGGCCATGAAGCGCGCGGTCGACGAGGCCATGCGCCAGACCTTCCGCCCCGAGTTCCTGAACCGCATCGATGACATCGTGGTCTTCCATCCGCTGGGCATGGCGCAGATCGAGAAGATCGTGGACATCCAGCTTGCCGATGTCCGCGCGCGCTTGGCGAAGGAGCGCATGACGCTCTCTATCACCCCTGCCGCCAAGCAGATGCTCGCGGTGGGCGGTCTCGACCCGGTCTACGGCGCGCGTCCTTTGAAGCGTCTGATCCAGACCGAGGTGGTCGATTGCATCGCTACGGCGATCATCGACGGCCGGGTGCACGAGGGGGACGAGATCACCGTCGACCTCGATGCCGACGGCGCGTTCTACGTCGTGGCGGATGCGACCGGCCCGGCGCCCACCTACGAGGTGCCTGAGGACTAGCCGAAGCACCGGCGCATCGCAGTTCGCGGGCTGCGATGCCGACCGGCCTGCGGCTTGGGCCGCGGTCGAACGGGGGAGGACCCTGCGGGGTTCTCAAGACAGCCGGCAAGGACGGCGGCTCCGCGTTCGAGCGGAGCCGCCGTCCCCGTTTGCCGAGGCCTTCATCCTCCGGTGCGCGGTCGCCCTTTTGGTGGGACCCCTCTGGTGGGGCCGCCACCCTTCGTGCCCGGGTCCCCAGGCGCTATGATGCCGGGACGGCTATGATGTCATGATAGGTGGCGCGCCGGTCGACCCTGATGGCGGCGGACGGCGACGATGTGAGGGGAGCGCTATGGGCGACAGCGAGAAGAGCCGGGTCCGCGGCCTCGAGGCGGATCGTATCGAGACGCCGACGACGCGGAAGGCGGTCCGGCGGGACGCCGTGTCGCGCGACCCATTCGTGCGCGCCGAGAACGAGGACGATGACGGATACGATCCCTATTCGGATCGTCGGCCGGAGCCGGAGCCGCTGTTCGAGCGCGACCCTTGGGGCTAGCGCTCGGGATGGCGCTCGGGATACTTGCTGGTGAACCCCTCGATATGCAGGGTGCTCGCGATGATGTCCTTCACCACGTCCACGCTGACATCGGCATGCGAGCGGATGTAAAGGATAAGGCCGCTGATCAGCACGTAGAACGTTTCGTAGACGTGGTCGATCAGGATCTCGTGGCGCTTGCCGAACTCGATGACGGTCGTCTCGCAAAGATAGCGCGCACAGCGTTCGGCGACCTTGTGGACGAAGGCGGTGTAGAGCACCGCGTCCCCGTTGTTCAAGATGGAGCGCGGAAGCTCGGGGGAATTCACCACCATGTCGATCAGAAGGCGCGAGATGCTCTCGAGCGCGCCTTCGATATCGCCTTGCACGCGGCCGGCGTTCCAGGTGCGGAGGCGTTCGATAAAGAGATCGATCGTGTGGTCGAGCGCGGCGGCGAGCGCGGCGTCCTTGTTGGGGAAGTAATGGTAGAAGAGCGAACGGGTGCACCCGGCCCGCTGGGTGACGGACGAGACAGATAGATGCTCGATGCCCTGGTCGGCGCAGACGGCAAGGACTGCCTGGACGATCTCCTGCTTTCGATCGTCGTGCGCGAGGCGCGCCCTCTTGGCGCGCGGTTCCGCCTGCTCCATGATCGCCTCCGGCTATCGGCCCATATCGGCTTCTGTCTCCCATCCGCCCCGTCGGTTTCCATAGTTGACCCCATGCAGGTAAACGTCAACAACTAACCGGCGAACTGTCCCACTGCGCTGGCTAGCGGCGCTGCGGGCGGTCTGATAGAATGCTCGATGCAAGCCTCCGTAGCTCAGGGGATAGAGCACCGCTCTCCTAAAGCGGGTGTCGACGGTTCGAATCCGCCCGGGGGCACCATCGAGAACTAGCAGGTCAGAGGCATAATATACCCTGACCTGTTTCTTTACAGCATCCGGTGCGATTCAAGGTGGAGCAGGGCGTTCTTGCGGTCCAGCCCGCCTGCGTATCCGGTAATCGATCCGTTCGCCCCGAGCACGCGATGGCAGGGCACGATGACCGAAACGGGGTTGCGCCCCACCGCGCCGCCGACGGCTCGGGCCGAGACGCGGGTTGCGGCGGGGTCCGCGCCGCGCGATACGGCATCGGCGCGGTTTGCGGAGGCGAGCTCGCTTGCGATGGCGCCATACGTCGTGGTCGTGCCGTAGGGAATCGCCACGAGCCGTGCCCACACGGCCCGCTGGAATTCCGATCCCATAAGGTGCAGCGGCGGCAGCGCGCCGGGATCGCGTCCGGAGAAATAGGCGTCAAGCCACGTCCGCGCCGCGTCCAGAGCCGAGCGGGCGGCCGGAACGTCTTCGGGAGCGAGCGGAGCCGGCATCCGGTTCGCGGGCAGCGCGCTTCCATCCAGCACGGCGCCTGCCGCGCCAGCCATCCCATGGTATCTCTGGCCCTCGAACCACGCGCCGACAAGTCCTCTGGCGTCCGCGGCGAGCGTCAGCTTGCCGAGCGGAGAGGGGTAGGGCTCCACCAACGCCGGTATCGGGTGCTTCATGCGGTTCTCCTCCCCTCATCGCGCCCGTTCGGTTTCTTCTTGGGCGCCCAGTCGCGCATGCCCGGGATGGCCCCGCCCGCGATGGCCCAGAGATACAGGCTCGCCGTGCTGCCATAGGGGCTGTAGCGCCGCCGGTACTTGGCGAACAGCTTGGGCGTCACGCGACGGTGATGGTAGAGCATGCGCATGCCGCGCTGTATCGCCAAGTCGTCCCAAGACAGCACGTTGGGGCGCTCCAGGCAGAACAGCAGGATCATCTCGGCGGTCCAGCGCCCGATGCCCGGCAGCTCGTCAAGGGCGTTGATGGCCTCCTCGTCGGGCATCTGGGCGACGGCGGCAAGGTCGAACGCGCCCGTCTCGATACGCCGCGCGAACTCTATCAGGTAGCCTGCTTTGCGAAACGTCATGCCGAGCGCCTGCAGCTCTTTCTCGCCCGCCGCGAGCACCGTCTCCGGCGTCACCTCGCCCAGACGTTCGCGCATGCGCGCCCAGATGGTCGCCTGCGCTTTGGTGGAGATCTGCTGTCCGACGATATGATGCATCACCGAGGAGAACAGGTCGGGGTCGATCTCGCGCTCAACGGGCCCGATGGCATCTATCGCCTCCCCGAGCCGGCTGTCTCGCGACCGCAGCCATGCGAGCTCGGTCTCACCGTAACGGAATACCGCCATCGTCCCCTCCATTGCATCATGTTGCCCGTCTTATTGTTGGTACCCATTTGAACGGATGCCGCGTTCCGCTCGCGCTATTCGTCTGCGGGGAGAACCATGGCACCCGCGAGCGGGTCCTAAGCACGGGGGCCGTGGCACCATGAGAAACAACGAACCCGCACGGCTCCGTCGCCGCGCGGGTTCGATGCATTACAGCGTCTCGGACATGCGCCTGATGGCTTCGGCGCCTAGCCCTGTTCCATGTCGTAGCCGGCGCCGGCGCCGCCGGTGTCGTTGCCGGCGCTCGCACCGGGGCCGCCGGAGATCACGATCGCGACCGTGGTCCCCAGCACCTGCTCGCCGCTCGGCGAGTAGCTGATGACGCAGCCCTCGGGAACGGTCGAGCTCGTCGCGGTGGAGACGGTCACCTGGAACCCGGAGTTCACGATCGCCGACTCGGCTTCCGACTGCGACCAGCCGGTCACGTTGGGGACGCTGCCGGTCGGGTCGGGCTCGGGGCCGAGCGAGATGGTCAGCGTGATGGTCTGGCCGGGCTGGACGGAGCCCTTGGGGCTGTAGTCGATCACGTAGCCGGCGGTGACGGTATCGCTGAAGCTCTGGGCGATCGTGGTGGAGAGGCCCTCCTCGGCGAGGATCGCCTCGGCGTCGGCCTGGGTGTTGCCGGTCACGTCGGGCACCTCGATGGTGTCGGGGCCGGTCGAGACCTTGTACTCGACGGTGCCGCCTGCCTCGATCTCGTCGCCGGCGGAGGGCGTCTGCTCGAAGACCTTGCCCTCGTCGGCCTCGTTCGCCTCCTCGGTGGGATCGCCCTTCAGGCCCTCGGCCAGCAGCAGCTGCTCGGCTTCCTCGGCGGTCTTGCCCAGCAGGTTGGGCACCTTGACCATCTCGACGGGCTTGGGTCCGCGCGAGACGGTGATGTCGACGCTCGAGCCCTCGGGGGCCATGCTGCCGCCGCTGGGCGTCTGGTCGATCACGCTGCCCTCGGGCACGTCGTCGTCATAGCTGCGGTCGGTGTGACCCACCTCGAAGCCCGCGTCGGTGAGCATCTTGACGGCCGCCTCCTGCTCCTGACCGACCACGTTGGGGACCTCGATCTGCTTGCCCCCGCCGAGCGCGCCCATGGCGAGGTAGACGATGATGCCGATCACGGCGATGGCGCCGATCACGATGGCCGCGATCTTGCCCGTGTTGCCCTTCTTCTCCGGCTCGTGGTAGGGGTCGGCGGTGGTGCCGCCGGTGCGGATCGGCGTCGGCGTGCGCTGCTCGGCGGGACGCGCCATGGCGCGCGTCTGGTCGCCCATCACACGGGTCTCGGTGGCGCCGGCTGCCACACCGGCCCCGGCGATCACGCGGGTGGGCTCGGGGACGTCGACCATCTGGCCGGAAAGGTAGGCGTTCAGCACCTGGCGCAGGTCGTCGGCGGTCTGGAAGCGGTTGGCGGGGTCCTTCTCCATGCAGCGCAGGATGATGCGCTCAAGCTGCGGGTCGACGCGCGGGTTGATCTGGCTGGGCGGGACGGGGAGCTCCTGCACCTGCTTCATCGCGACCGAGATCGCATCGTCGCCATCGAAGGGCACCTGGCCGGTGGCGCACTCGTACATGACCACGCCCAGGGAGTAGATGTCGGAGGTGGGGCCCAGCTCCTGGCCGCGCGTCTGCTCGGGGGAGACGTAGTGCGCGGTTCCCAGCACGTTGTTGTCCTGGGTGAGGTGGCTGTTCTTGGCGCGCGCGATGCCGAAGTCCATCACCTTGATGTTGCCGTCGGGCAGCACCATGATGTTCTGCGGCTTGATGTCGCGATGGATGATCTCGTGCTTGTGGGCGACCGAGAGCGCGGCGCAGATCTGGCTGCCGATCTGGGCGACCTTCTTGGGGTCGAGCGCGCCGTGCGAGCGGATGCCGCTCTTGAGGTCGGTGCCGCGCAGGTACTCCATGACGATGTAATAGGTGTCGCCGTCCTTGCCCCAGTCGTAGACGCCCACGATATAGGGGCTCTGGAGGCCGGCGGCCGCCTGGGCCTCCTGCTTGAAGCGGGCGGCGAAGGTCGCGTCCGCCGCGTATTGCGGCAGCATGATCTTGACCGCGACCGTGCGGTCGAGGACCTGGTCTTGTGCCCGGTAGACGGTCGCCATGCCGCCGTTGCCGACCTTATCCTTGAGGAGGTACCTTCCCCCGAGGACCTGCTGCTCCATGCTCGCTCCTAACGAACCTCTCCGCCGCGTGGCCCCCACGCGGCTCACTTGAATCCCTCGTCGCAGCGCCCAGGGCGCCGCATTCCATGCCCGGTGCGACCGGGCTCACATCACCTAGGCCATCACGACCCCTGCGCCGCGAGCGCCGCCTGCAGCACGGTGCCGGCGATCGACGCCGCGGTGATCTCGTGGTCGTAATAGTTCTCCAGCACGACCGCGATCGCGACCGTGGGGGTGTCGTAGGGGGCGAACCCGATGAAGGTCGAGTTCGCGTTCTCCACCGAGGTCTCGCCCGTGCCGGTCTTGCCGGCGACCTGGATGCCGGGGACGGCCGCCTCGTACCCGGTGCCCGAGCGCACGACCTCCAGCATGGCCTCCTTGACCTGCTGGGCGGTGCCGGAGCTCACGGCCTGGCCCAGCGAGCGCGACTGCGTCTGGCTGACCTGCGTGCCGTCCGGGGCGAGCGTCTGGCCCACCACGTACGGGTTCATGGCGATGCCGTCGTTGGCGATCGCCGCGGCGATGACGGCGAGTTGCATGGTCGTCGCCTGCGGACCCGGCTCGTGGCCCTGGCCCACGGGTTGGCCGGCGCCCGCCCATGCGAGCTCCCATTCGGTCATCTCGCCCGGCTCGGGCATGATGGAGGCGGTGGTGGAGAAGTCCTGCCCCAGCGACTGCCCGAACCCGAAGGCGCGTGCGTAGCTCACGAGCGTATCGGCCCCCAGCTGGGTTGCCACCTGGGCGAACGCCACGTTGGAGGAGACCGCGAAGGCGCGCAGCAGGCTCACGTTGCCGAAGTTGGAATCATCCACGTTCGTGACATCGGCGCCGCCGATCGACATGCTCGCCGGCGAGCTGTAGTAGCTGTCGAGCGCGGCCGTGCCGGTCTCGAGCGCCGCGGCGAGCGTCACCGTCTTGAAGGTCGAGCCCGGGGTGTAGAGCGCCTGCGTGGCGCGGTCGAACAGCGATACCGACGCATCGCCGGCAAGCGCGCCGGCCGGATCGGCGTTGTTGTAGGTGGGGTTGGATGCGCTGGCGAGCACGGCGCCGGTGCGCGGGTCCAAGACCACGATGGAGCCGGAGAGCCCGTTGTTGGAAAGCGCGGTCTCGGCGGCGCGCTGGATGCGCGAGTCGATGGTCAGCACCACCGAGTTGCCCGGCTGCGCGATGCCGGCGAGCGATTGGATGGCGTTGTCCCAGCTGGAGTAGTCCTCAGACCCCGTCAGCGTGTCGTTCTGGCTGTTCTCGACGCCGGTCGAGCCGTACTGCTGCGAGTAGTAGCCCACGGTGTGCGCCGCGAGGTTGCCGTTGGGGTAGCTGCGCGTGTAGGTGCCGTCCTCCTGGCGGATGGACTCGGCAAGCGTCACGCCGTCCGAGGTGATGATCGAGCCGCGCTGGATGTAGGCTGCC
Source organism: uncultured Collinsella sp. (assembly GCA_949294785.1). Taxonomy (GTDB): domain Bacteria; phylum Actinomycetota; class Coriobacteriia; order Coriobacteriales; family Coriobacteriaceae; genus Coprousia. The sequence goes on along the minus strand of CASFIQ010000019.1, from coordinate 3,285 downwards.
TTCTCGATGGTGTGGTTGTTGATGGACATGCCCTGGTACTCGTCGGCCTTGACCACCTGGATATAAGTGAGGTTGCCGATCAGGACCGCGAAGAGCGCCGAGAACAAGAAGACGGTGCGGGTGAGGCGCTTGGCAAGCGCCACGCGGCCCAGCACGCCGGATTCGGGCGTGTCGAGCAGCCGCCGGCGCAGGCGCGAACCCGGCCGCGCATGGCTGCCGCCGCTCACCGCGCCGCTCGCGTGCGCACCGGCCCCGCGCGAGAAGATGCGGGTGCCGGCCTGGCTCACGCCGGGCGCTGCCGCGGAGCCCGCCACGGCGAGCTCGGGCAGGGCGTCCATGGTGCCCGTGCCGGCGAGCTCGGCGGTACGTCCGGTCGCCTCGTCTCCGGCGCGCAGCAGCAGCGCGACGATGATGAAGCTCGCCAGAAGCGACGAGCCGCCCTGGCTCATGAAGGGCAGGGTCACGCCGGTCAGCGGGATGAGGCGCGTCACGCCGCCCACGATCAGAAACGCCTGGAACGAGACGGCGGCGGTGAGGCCCGTCGCGGAGAACGCCGCGAGGTCGCTCTTGGCGCGCGCCGCGGTGGTGAGACCGCGCACCGCGAAGAGCATGAACAGCAGCAGGATCGCCGAGGCGCCCAGCAGCCCCATCTCCTCGCCGATGGTGGAGAAGATGAAGTCGCTCTCGACGACGGGGATGGAATCGGAGAGGCCGCGCCCGATGCCGACGCCCACCAGCCCGCCGTCGGCGAGCGAGAACAGCGACTGCACGATCTGGTAGCCGGCGTTGGAGGGGTCCTGGAACGGGTCGAGCCAGATCTGGAAGCGCGTCTGCACGTGGCCCATCACCTGGTAGGCTCCAAACCCGCCCACCAGCAGCAGGAGCATGCCGATCACCACATAGGAGACCCGCCCCGTGGCCACGTAGAGCATGATGAGGAAGATGGTGTAGAACAGCAGCGCGCTGCCCAGGTCGGTCTCGAACGCGACGATCATAAGGCAGATGCCCCACACCACGAACAGCGGCGCCAGCAGGCGCAGGCGGGGGATCTTGAACCCGAGGAACTTGTGGTTGGCGATGGAGAGCAGCTCGCGGTTCTCGGCCAGATATCCCGCCAGGAACAGCACGATGAACACCTTCGCGAACTCGCCGGGCTGGATGGTGAAGAGCCCGAACACGTTGATCCACAGCTTCGAGCCCGAGATCTCGGTGCCGATGAAGATGGGCAGCGTGAGCAAGATGATGCCCGCGATACCCAGCGTGTACTTGTAGCGGCGCACCACGTCGAGGTTCTTCACCAGGGCGAGCGTGCCCACCATGAGGCAGATGCCGATGAACAGGTAGATGAGCTGGTTCATGGCGAGGTCGGGCGCGAGGCGCGTGACGAAGGTGATGCCGATGCCCGAGAGCGCGAACACGATGGGCAGGATCGCCGGGTCGGCGCCGGGTGCGAGCAGGCGCACGGCGATGTGCGCCCCGGCGAACGCGGCGAACAGGCCGATGGGCACGGCGAGCGTGGAGAACGAGAGCGCCACGCCCGTGGTGACCACGTAGAGCGCGTAGAGAAGCGTCACCGGGAAGGCGGCGGCGATGAGGAGCATGAGCTCGGTGTTGCGACGGCTGCCCATGTTACGCATCCCCTCCCTCGGTCGGTGCGACGGTGTCGGTGAGGTCCTGGACGTCCGTCTCGGCGGTGTCGGCGGGCGCCGGCTCGGCGTCACCGTTCGCGGCGGCCTCGTCGGTGCTGCTCTTGATCGTCTGGGCGTCCTGCACCTGGCGCACCTGCTCCTCGTCGATCTGACGGCGGTATTGCGAGAGCGTGTCGCGCGCGGAGTCCATGCTGCTCTGTGGGATGCCTTCTGCCAGGCGCCGCTGGGTGTCCTCGGGCAGGTCCTCGAGCTCGATCGTGGTGTCGTCCACCACGCTGTTGAGGTCGATCCCCATGAACGTGCCGGGGACGCCGCGGTAGATGGCGACGGTGTCGCCGTGCACGCCCAGGTAGAGCGAGCCGGTAATCGTGGTGACGGCGGCGATCGCGGCGATGGCGAGCGCGGCGAGCACGGCCGCGGCGGCGATGATGACGTTGCGGCGGCGCCGCGCGATCACCTGGCGCAGGCGCCCGTCGTCGACCACGTCGACCACCACGACGGTGACGTTGTCCGACCCGCCCGCGGCGAGCGCGGCGTCGACCAGGTTGTCGACGGCGATCTGCGCGGTGGGGGATTGGTTGGAGATGGATTCGATGTCGCCGTCGGGGATCATGGACGACAGGCCGTCCGAGCAAAGGATCAGGCGGTCGCCCTCCACGATGTTCAGCTGGAAATGGTCGGCGTACATGGCGGGGTCCGAGCCCAGCGCGCGGGTGATGACCGAGCGGTTGGGATGGACGCGGGCCTCGTCCGCGGTGATCTCGCCGGCGTCGACGAGCTCCTCCACGTAGGAATGGTCGCGGGTCACCTTGATGAGGGTCCCCTCGTGCACCAGGTAGCAGCGCGAATCGCCCACGTGCGCGATCGCGACGGTGTTGTTCTCGATGTAGGCGCAGGTCGCCGTGCAGCCCATGCCGGGCTTGCCCAAGCCGTTGGCGGCGGCCTCGATGATGGCGGAGTTCGCCGCCTCGACGGCCGCGGCCAGGCGCGCGGGGTCGGCCTCCTTGGGCGCGAGGCGCGCGACGGTCTCGACCGCGATCGAGGACGCGACCTCGCCCGCGGCATGGCCGCCCATGCCGTCGGAGACGCAGAAGAGCGGCGATTGGACCAGGTAGGAGTCCTCGTTATGCGTGCGCACGCAGCCCACGTCGGACCGGGCGCCCCACATGAGCTGCGTGGTGGTGCCGGCGTCGTAGGTGGAATCGGTGTCGATGCGCTCGGGCCGGATGGGCTCGAAGCTCATGGTCGAGCCGGGGTCGGAGAGCTTGGCCTCCACGGCGTCCACGTCGATCTCGGCGGTGGAGGAGGGGGAGGCGCCCGATACTGCCGCCTCCACGGCCTGCGGGTCGATTTCCGCGGTGGTGCCGGGCTCGGCGGTGGCCGTAGCGGCCTCGTCGCCTAAGGCGTCGGTCGCAGCGGATGCCGCACTTGCGGCGGCGAGGAGCTCGCCGGTGAGCGCGGCCGCCTCGTAGGCGGCGGATTCCGTTGCGTCCTCGGTAGCGCCGGGGTCCGCGAGGGACGTTTCCGCAGGGCCGGGTTCGGCGAAGTGCGCCGGCGCGGGCGCCTCGGCAAGGTCGCGCGCAGGCTCGGCGAAGTGCGCCGGGGTGGTCGGCTCCGGATCGGCAGGGTGGGAGGC
>CASFIQ010000018.1 GCA_949294785.1 uncultured Collinsella sp. | reverse complement strand
CGAGCGCTCGAGCGCGACGGGGCGGACGCCCTCTTCACCAAGATCGAGATGCCGCTCGTGCCGGTGCTCGCGAGCATGGAGCGCGCGGGCATGCTCGTGGACCCGGAGCGCCTCGCCGCCATGTCCGACAAGCTCGCGGGTGAGATCGACGAGCTCGCCGCCCGCATCCGCCAGCTCGCCGGCGACGAGACCTTCAACATCGCGAGCCCCATGCAGCTCTCCCACATCCTCTTCGACGTGATGGGCCTGCCCACGCGCGGCCTCAAGAAGACCCAGCGCGGCTACTACTCCACCAACGCGAAGGTCCTGGAGGACCTCGCCCGCGACCACGAGGTGGTGCGGCTCATCCTGGAGTGGCGCGAGAAGACCAAGATCAAGAGCACCTACCTGGACACGCTGGGGCCGCTCGCGAGAAGCTACGGGGATCATCGCGTGCACACGCAGCTCAACCAGACCGTGACGGCCACGGGGCGCCTCTCCTCCTCAAATCCCAACCTGCAGAACATCCCCACCCGCTCCGAGCTGGGGCACACGGTGAAGACCGCCTTCTCCGCCGGGGAGGGCAACCTCTTCGTGGCGGTGGACTACAGCCAGATTGAGCTCCGCTTGCTCGCGCACCTCTCCGGCGACGAGCACCTGGTGGCCGCCTTCTGCGAGGGCGAGGACTTCCACGCCGAGACCGCCGCGCGCGTGTTCGGCGTGCCCGTGGAGGAGGTCACGCGCGAGCTGCGCAGCCGCGCCAAGGCGGTGAACTTCGGCATCGTCTACGGGCAGCAGGCCTACGGGCTCTCGCAGTCGCTCGACATCCCCATGGACGAGGCACGGCAGATGATCGATGCCTACTTCGCGGCCTACCCGGGCGTGCGCCGCTACCTGGACGAGACCGTGGCCGCGGCGAAGCGCACCGGTTACGCCGAGACGCTCTTCGGCCGCCGCCGTCCCATCCCCGAGCTCAAGGCGCGCAACCCCCAGCAGCGCTCATTCGGTGAGCGCACCGCCATGAACCATCCCATGCAGGGGACCGCTGCCGACATCATCAAGATCGCCATGGTGCGCGTGGCACGGCGCCTCACCGAGGAGGGTTTCGCCGCCCGCATGATCTTGCAGGTGCACGACGAGCTGGATTTCGAGTGCCCCGCAGACGAGCTGGAGCGGCTCTCCGCGATGGTGCGCGAGGAGATGGAGGGCGTGGTCGAGCTCTCCGTGCCGCTGGTGGCCGAGGTCTCCTATGGCGAGACCTGGGCGGAGGCGAAGTAGGGGTAGCTGCCTGGGGGCGCCCCGCCGGCCGTTGCCACCAGGGCGCGGCGCCTTCGGCTCGCTTCGCGACGCGCCCTGCCGGCAACAGCCGGCGGGGCTCTTACCATGTTGCGCGCCCATCCTGCCGCTGCTCTCTATCACCGAATAGGGGGCATGGCGTTCTGCTGCCCGTGGTGCTAGTCTGGTGCGCGGTGCCGGATTGACGAGGGGAGGGGGCGATCATGGCGTATGCTGCTGCCACGGGCGCGCGCGGGCGCCTCGGTCGCTACCCGCACGGCACGGCGGCGCTCGTCGCCACGCGCTTCCTGCTCTATCTGGGGATCCAGACCTCCTACTTCATCGGGCTCATCGGCGCGCTCACCTATCAGATGGATGCCTCCACCTGGACGCTCGCCGTGACCGTCGGCATCTTCAACCTGTTCATCATTCTGGGCACCGCGGCGGGCGGCACGCTGCTCGACGTGGCGGGGCCCCGCCTGCACACCGCCTGCGCATTGGCGGCACCGCTCGTCTCGAGCATCGTCTTCCAGTTCGTCCCCGCCTCCGAGGTCGCGACCATCGCCATGGGGGCGGTCTTCGGGACCTCATGCGGCTTGGCGTACACCTACCTCACGGCCTACCCCGCCTACCTCACCTCCGATGCCGACGAGCTCAAACGCGTGAACGCGCTGCTCTCGGTGGTGTCGAACGCGGCGGTCATGATCGGCCCCGCCATCGGCGCCGTCATCGCCACGTGGCTGCCCGCCCAGCGCGTGTTCCTGGCCGATGCCGCCCTCTCCATCGTCGCGGTGCCGGCATCCGCGGTGCTGCTGCGCGTGATCGCGCAACG
>CASFIQ010000017.1 GCA_949294785.1 uncultured Collinsella sp. | reverse complement strand
GTCTTCACGAGGCTCACGCCCAGGTAGCGGTCCATCACCTCGATGGCGATGCCTTCCGCATTCAGCGTGTAGGCGCCGGACGCGTTGCCACCGGTCACCTCGACGGTGCCGTCGGGCGCGACCTCGATGGTGAGCGTATCGGTGAGGAGCTCGTAACCCGCGGGCGCAAGCGTCTCGGCGAGCGTGTAGGTCGCCCCAGCCTTGAGGCCGGTCAGTACGAGCGAACCGTTCTCATCCGTGGTGCCCGTGAGCACGTGCGGCTCGGGCGTGGTGCCCTCAGTGTCGCCGGTGCCCTCGGAGTCCTCGGGCACAACCTCGGTCAGCGTGAATTCGGCCCCGGCGAGGTAGGTCTTCTGGGAGGGGTCGCCCTCCTCATCCTCGGTGGCCGCAGCCTTGTAAATGGTGAGCTCGGTCAGGGTGTCCGTCGCGGTGATGATAGCCGTGCCGCCCTCAGCACTCGCGGTATAGGTGCCGGAGCCGTCGGTGGTCTCGACCGTGGTGCCCGCGTCGGTGGTGCCCTCAAGCGTGAGGGTACCGTCCTCGTTCACCGTGAAGGTGACGCTACCGGCGAGCTCGTAACCCTCGGGCGCGGTGACTTCGGTCAGCGTGTAGTGCTCGCCTGCGACGAGCGTGGCCGACGGAATGACCGCCACGCCCTCGGCATCGCTCGCCTCAAGCGTACGCTCCTCCTTGTCGGAAGCGGTACCAGCGAACTTGCCCGTGACCGTGAAGATCGCGCCGGCAAGCGGGTTGCCCTCGTCGTCGACCTTCATGATGGCGGCCTCGATGGGATCATCCTCGGCCGTGATGGTCACGACTCCGTCTTGACTCGTGATTTCGAAGCCATCATGAGCGCCCACAAACGTAACCTCACCATTCACTTCCACCGTGAAGGTGACGTCAGGAAGAAGCTCATAGCCCTCGGGCGCCTTGGTCTCGTGTAACGTGTAGGTGGTGCCGCCCACGAGGCCGGTCAGCTCGACCGTGCCAGATTTCTCGGTGGTCAACGTGTCACCAAAACGCGTGCCGCCATCAACGCTCTCACCGATGTAGAGCTCGAACTCCGCGTCCGGAAGCGTGAGCTGGGCGTTGGCGCTGCTCGTCTTGGTAAGCTTTACCTCGATGGGCGTGTCGTACGCCGCAAGCGTCACGACGCCGTCCTGCTCGGAGATGGTGTAGCCCTCCTCGCCCTCGGCGGCCGTCTGGGAGCCGGCGGCGGCGGAGATGCCGCCCTGCTCGTCCACGGTAAACGTGAACGGATCGAGCAGCTCATAGCCGCCGGGCGCCTTGGTCTCGGTCAGAGTGTAGGTCTCGCCCGCGACCAGGCTGTAAGTAGCACCGTCATGCTCGATGCCCGCGAAGGAGAACACACGGCCCTCGGTCGTGAAGTCGATCTTCTGCTCGGAGAGCTCGTGGGTCGCGTCGTCGACGAACGTACCGGAAATGGTGAACTCACCGCCGACAAGGCTCTCGTCGGAGTCCAGCCCCTTCTTGTCGAAGCCGACTTCAATGGGCTTGTCGGATGCGGAGATGGTCACGCCACTAGGCTCGATGGCATACCCCTCGGGCACCTCGCCCTCAGCGGAGATTTCGCCGTTCTCGGCGACCGAGAACGTCAGCTCGCCCTCGATGAGCTCGAAGCCGTTAGGCGCCTCGACCTCGCGGATGGTGTAGGCGTTGCCGTACGCGAGCTCCTCGGAAACCTCGAGCGTCCCCTCGTCGCCCGTCGTGAACTGCTTGGCCGCGGTCGTGCCGTCGGCGAACTTGGAGCCGTCAAGCGGTGCGATCTCGAACGTGGCGCCGGGGAGGCGGGACGTGGTGTCGTCACGGTTCACCTTCACCAGCGAGATCTCGATCGGCTGGTTCACGACCTTGACCTCGAACGCGTTGTCGGGCGTGCCGTCGCCGTCGGAGTCCACCCTGCTGTAGCCCGCGGGCGGCAGCTGGCCGACAACGGCGCCGCTATCGTCCACGGAGCCTATGGGGTTGATGTTGCCGTGCTCGTCAACCTCGACGCGCATGATGCCCTCGACGAGCTCGAAGCCGTCGGGCGCCTTGGTCTCAGTGATGTCGTAGGTGCCGCCCACCAAGAGCTGGGCCGTGATGCGGGCGGTGCCGTCCTCGGTCACCATCTCGACGGGGTCGGTGCTGCCATCGGCAAACGTGGTGCTGCCAACCGGCGTCACGGTGAACGTGGCCCCATCGAGCAACTTGCCCTCGGTGCCGTCCTCGTTATCGGGGGCGCGCTTGGTGATCTGCAGCTCGACCGGCTCGTTCTCAGCCGTGAAGGAGATCTTGTCGCCGTTGACGGTCCAGCCCTCGGGAAGCTCGCCGTCGACGTCGATCTCGCCGCGGTCGTCCATGTAGAACGTGATGGGCTCGGCCGCCTCGGTGATGTAACCCGCAGGCGCCTGGTCCTCAATCAGCGTGTACTTGACGCCGCCCATCAAGCCGTCCATGATGTCGATGTTGCCGTTCTCGTCAGTGGTGTCGGTGTGCGTCGTGTCGTTGTCGAACATGACCTTGCCGATCAGGCGGAACGTGGCTCCCTCAAGGAGCAAGCCGTCGTCCACCGAGCTCACCTTTGTAAGCTTGATAGCCATGGGCTGGTTGGTCGCGATGAACGAGAAGGCATCGGTGTCCGCGCCGTCGATATCCGTGCGCTGGTAGCCATCAGGCAGCTCGGTCTCCTGACCCTGATCGTCAACGACCTTCAGGCGGCCGTTGTCCTCGACGAATACGCGGAACGATTCATCGACCGGATCGTAGCCCGAAGGACCGGCGACCTCGTAGATCTCGTACGTGCCGCCGACCACTAGCTGGCACTTGAGCGTGGCGTAACCGCTCTTCTCCGTGGTAAGTGTGATGGCACCGGTCTCAGCATCATAGTCCTTACCGAGCGCCGTCGGATTGGCAAACTTGCTGTTGCCAACCGGTGTCACGGTGAACTTGGCACCGTTGAGCGCCTCGCCCGTCGGGCTCTGCTTGTTGATGCGCAGCTCGGTCTGGGCGTTCTGCACTGTGACACCCACGTTGGTACTGGCGGCGTTGTTGCGGTTGATGGTGAACTCGGAGCTCGTCACCGGGCCGTTCCCTTTCTCGGGCAGGTAGCCCGGGACGGTCTTGGTCTCCTGGAAGCGGTAGGTGTTCCAAGTGAGCCCGGTTACCTTCATCTGACCAGTCGAGAGATCGCCGGAATCGGTCGCAGTGGCCGTGACGCCGTCGTCGTTGAAGGCGAGTTCGTAGCTGTTGCCGGTCTCAAGGTCGGATGCGACCGTCTTCCACTCGTCGCCGACCTTCATCTGCAGTTCGAACGTGGCATCGATCGCGGTGCTGTTACCGCGCTTGTTGAGCGTCACCTGACCGGTCTGACGATGGTTGAGCACGCCGGAGCCGTCCAGCAGCTCACCCTGCACGACCGTGAAGTCGATCGCGTCCCACGCACCTTTGCTATCCACATCGAACACGCGATCGTCATCTTTATCCTCGAGCGTGAACGTCGCGATGAAGCGGTTTTCGTCCGTCACGACGTAGCCCTTGTTGGAGGTCTCCGTCAGGCGGTAGTCGCCCTTTTCGAGGTCGGAGATGGAAAGCAGGCCGTTCTTATCGGTCGAGTAGCTTCCGAGCTTCACGTAGTCCCCCGTGGAGCCTTCGGCCTTGTACTCCAACTGGAACGTGGCGCCGGAGATGCCCGCAAGCGGATCAGTGCCGCTGTCGGCGTCGCGCTTCATGAGCGAGATGTTCGCGCCGAACTCCTCGTTGCCCATATCTTTCTTCACGGGCGCCTTCGTGGTCGCATAGTGGGTGTTCTGCGTGATCTCGAGCCCATCGCTCTTGGCCGCCTCGCCCGTAGGCAGGACGGCGCCGGGGGTGGCATTCGTCTCGAGGAAGTAGTACTCGCCCTCGGGCAGGCCGTCGGAGAGCTTGGTGTACTTGCCGCCGTAGGTGAGGTCGACGCCGACGTTCTCGCCCTTCGAGCTCCACTTGTTGATGGACACGTCGGTCTTGCCCACCGTGGTCACCTTGCCGTTGGCATCAGAGGTGAGATCCTCGGCGATGAGCTCGTCCTCGCCGTCGTTGTCGCAGTCGACGCGGTAGAGGTCGAACGTCGCGCCCTTGAGGGCGGATTTGTCTGTGTCCGTCTCAAGGCCATTCTCCGAAACGAGCTTCGTCAGCTCGAGGTGGCCGCGCAGGACCGGGTCGACCACATCGACCGTGATGACCGCATCGACGCCGGGTTTGTCGCCGTTCTCAACCGCGCCCTGCGTGGTGGAGGTGACCTTACCGTCGGCAGAGATAGTGATGCTCACGTCGGGCGCCTTCGCGTAACCGGCGGGCACCGTACCCGTCTCGGCGATGGTGTAGGTATCGTCATGCAGGCCCACGATGTAGCCAGCCGCATCGCCGTCCATCTTATGGGCATCGATCTTCACGTCGCCCTTCGTGGCGCCGCCCTCGGGATAGACCCACGTGGTGACGTTGCCGTTCGCATCGCGCTCCCACACGGCATAGGTCTTGCCGCCCGCAACCACGGACAGTTCGATGCCGTTCAGACGCTCGGGATTGCCGTCGGAACCATTCCAGTCGCTCAGCTTGTCCAACGTGAAGCGCGTGGCGACGTTGGTGATATCAGTGTTGGTCTGCGCGCCATTCCCTGCCGTGGTGCCGGCACCATCCGCTGTGCCATAGGTGGGATAGAAGCCATCCGCGTTGCCGGAGCCGGCCTGCTCCTCGGCCCAATAGGTGTAGGCCTGATCGTTCTCGTCGGCAGCAGGCAGACCGGTGTAAGTGAAGGTCCACGTACCGTCGCCATTGTCGGCCCACCTGGGCTGGGCGGGATTCGACCCGTCCTTCATCGTGACCTTCTCCGCCGTGGTGGTGTCGTCGCCCACTTGGCGGTAAAGCACCATCTTGGGAGTGTTATCGGAATCGAACGCGGGCGCGAAGCCAGTACCGTAATCGTTCCACTTCTTCGTGCCGGTAAGGTTCACCGTGCGCAGCTCGTTATCGAAGGACTGGCTATCGGGGTTGTCACCGGTGCCCACCGTGCTCGTCACCACATAGTAGCGGTGCGCCGTGTCGGTGTCCTCGACCTGCTCGGCGCCCTTCACGTCGTAGCTGCCGGGCACCTGCTCGACGATGCGGTATTCGTACTTGACGCCATTCTCATCGCAGTCGGGGAGGTTCTTCCACGTGACCGTCACGCTGTCGTCGTTCTTTACAACGACATGGTTTTCGTCACCCGTCATGCCGTTCGAGATGGTGAAGCTGACCACGCCATCATCGGCAGCGCTGGTCGCCGGCTCCGCACCGGTCTCCACAACCCACGCCCACACATCGTCGCCTGCGCCCTCGAGTCGCTGTTGCAGGAAGAACGTCGCAACCCAGTTGTTGCCGTCTGCGGGGCGGGTTCCCCAGGCATCCTCGACATTGTTCACGGTGTCATTCGACCACGACTTGGTGGCCTGCACGCTTGTGCTCTCAAGCGTGTTGGTTATCGAAGTCGACGACTTGACGCCATCTTCGCTTGTCGTAGTGGTCTGCGAGGGTTGGTAGGGATGATAGGTTACATACGCACCATTCGCATCGGGCGAATCGATAGACTTATCCCCTATCTTAGTCTCCACCACGCGGTATTCGATCTTGTTCAAATCGCTGTCGACATTCAAGCGCGCAATCAGCGGAAGCTTCTGCCATGAGCCCTTCCAACCGTTGCTTGCCTGAAGCGTACGCGTCACAGAATCGACAGTGAATCCTTGATTGTTCAGGTCGGTCTCACTCGCGAAGTTCTTCCACACCTCATAGGCGTTCTTCCACTCGCTATAGTTGCCCTGAACGGTGCCGCTGCCGTCGACCTTCACATAGCGCGCCTGGAGCTCGACGGTCACCGTCTCGGGACGCAGGCCATAGGGGTCGCCACCGTCGACCCAGTTCTTCTCGACAGTTGCCTGGCCGTTCAATGCATTTTCGAGCTTGAACCCGGTAGTTGAAGTTGATGCTACCTGCGAGGTACCCGTCACGATGGTGTAGTAGTTCTCCGCACCGCTGGGCAGCTTCTCGGTGACGGTGTAGGTCCATGCCTGGCCGTTGGGCGCCCACTTCTCGATGTTGTTGAGCTCGAACGTCCAGTCGCCGATTTCGCCGAAAGCGGTCCAGACCAGATAATTGGGCTGGTCAGAATTGTCGCTCTGCGTCGTCACATCCTCCGTCAAGCCGCCCGCAGTGCGCGTGAAGGTAAGGTCGAGCTTCTCCGTGGGACGCACGCTGAAGATGTTGTTGAAGTCATCCCACTTCTTGGTGCCCTTCAGGTTGGCAGAATCGGGGTTGTACGTGTTGGCGAACGTCACATCGACGTCGCTATCGTCCTCCAGTACCGAAGCGGTAATCTTACCATCCTGGAAGGTGCCAAGATCGGGCGACTGCGTCGCACCATCAGCGTCGGTACCTTCTTTCAACTGGTCACTTTCAAGAGCCAGATCGCCCACGCCCACGGTGGTCTCGTAGCCGTTGATGTCGGTCTCGGTGACGTAGTAGATCCAGAGACTGCCATCGGGGGCATACACTTCCAAGTTCTCGAACGTGTAAGTGGCAGAATGATTGCCCGTCTCGCCCGTCGTGCTCGCCTGGAAGTCCGCCTGCGTGATGGTGTGCGATGCCACCGCCTGCGCAGCGCTCTTCTCGCCGTCACCAGTCAGGTAGTAGCGGTACACGGTGTACGTCACGTCCGGATAGAGGCCATCCGTCGTATCGCGCCCACCGAACAGCTTCTTGACCGTCAGGTTACCCTTGTCGGTGCCGGTGCTGTAGATGTTGCGCAACAGGAACGAGCCCGTCTCGCCGTGCTGGATGATGAAGATGTGCTTGTTGAGCGGGTTGTCCTCACCCGCGCCCTCGCGCACATCCGTCAGGTTGATGCTGGTTCCATCATTGTCAGGATCCAGCTCTTTGTCGGTGAACCCGCCGGGCTGGTTGTACAGGCCCCAGATCACCTCGACCGCGCGATATTGGTACAGATTGCCGTTCTCATCGTAACGAGGCAGCGCCTCGCCGTCATAGTCTGCGGTGATGGTGTAGGTGTACTGGTTCGTCGCCGTTTCCTTGAGCTCCGAAGTCTCCGCAACGGCGCCTTCCTTGACGACCCACTCGCCCCCATCGTCCTTCACGAGGTACATGTCCGGCCACCCGGCGTCATCAGCAAGCTTCTGCTGTAGGTAGACCGTCACCTCAGGCAAATCGGTCTGCAACACGTTGCCGGGGATGTTCTCCCAAAGCTTCGTGCCGTTGGCGGTAAGGGTTCCCTCAAGGGTGTTCACGAACGTGCCATCCTCATGGAGCGCCCACCCGACAGTACTCTCATCGAGGCTGGCGGCCTGATCGTCCACCTTGATGGCGCGTTCATTTTCCGGCACGGAACTATCGATAGTCGTGTAGTCGAAGGTCGCGTCGCCGTAGCCAAGCGACGTACCGTCGGCGGACATGGTCTCGGTGGCGTAGTACGTGATCTCGTAGCCTTCGCTATCGTACTTGGGAAGGTCGGTGATGGTCACCTTCTGGTTGTTGGTGGCGTCTCCGCCCTCATCAGCCGCCGACCACGTGAAGTGCGTGTAGCCGTCGACCTGCTTGGGCTCGTTGTCACCGCTCACCTGCCACAGCGTCAGATAGATGTCCGGGCGCTGCTTCAGCGTGTCGTTCACGTAGGCGTCGTGCCAGTTTTTGTAGAACACCACGTCGCGCGTGCCGGTACGCGAGTTCACGAAATCGATGTCCTGCGTGTCCTGGAAGTGGCGCTCGTTCGGTTTGACCGTGTATTCGTCCTTGGTCTTGCTGCTGCGGTAGTCGCCCTGGCTGCCCGTCCAGTCCTCCTCCACGGTGTAGTGGACGTTCAGACCGTCTGCATCGTATTTCGGCAAGCCCTTGAACACGTACTCGGAGGTCGCTTCGGACGTGTTGACCGTCACCTGCGCGCTGCCGTGGCCATCGCCGTCATCATCGTTCACGATGGTCGCCTTCACCGGGTTGCCGTCGGCATCGGTGATGGCGAGCGTGTTGCCGCTCACCGACACCTGCAGGTTACCCTCATCGTTAAGCGAGAAGGCGTTGTCGTACTCGAGGCAGGAGAGCGTGAGGGTGGCCTCGGGGCGCGTGCCGTCCTCGTCAGCGCCCAAGCCGTCTTTCCACTCCTTTCTCACCGTGATGTCCAGAAGGCCCAGTCGGCGATTGGTGATCTCGCAGGAGCGCATGCTCTCGTTGTAGCGGGACTTCACCTCGTAGACGTGCTGATCGGTCGCCACGCGGCGGTTTTCAGGATTGGTCCACGCGGCGTTTACCCATGCTTCGTTTCCGTGTTGAATCAGTGCCTCATCGTGTGTGAGGACCGGGTACTCGATGTCGTCAGCGGGGTCCTCGGTGCCCCTGTCATCGACAAGGGCCACCTCGCGCACTTCGAAATCCTTGTAGTTCAGGCCGCCGATGGGCACGTCGATCTCGGCATACCACAGCTCGGCCGACGTGAGGTCGAAGGTGGTCTGCACTTCACCATCGTCATCGATCCACTCGACGGGATCGCCCGCGTCATACTTATAGAGCGGGTCACCGTTCTCGTCCTTAGCCTTGGACTCCATGTCCTTCAAGGCGACAAGCTGTGCGCGCACCTTCAGACGATGGGCCGCATCGTCGCCGTCGAGCCAGTACTTGGTCACGCGGATCTCGGAGCCCTCGCCCTCGGGGAAGTAGTTGTCGATGCGCGTCGTGCGCGTGTCGGGATCGTAGGTGCGGTCGGTATGCCAGTTGGGCTTCGTCACTTCCAGTACCAGGTAGTTGTAGCGCACGCCGTCGGGCGAGTACTTGGGCAGGTTCTCGAAGTCGCCATGATAGGAGCTGGTCTCCCGCCACGTGGCGCCATCGATCCCCTTCACCGGCGTGGCGTCCGCGTCGGTCTTGCCGTCGAGTTCGAACGTGCCGATGAGCACGCCGTCCTGGTAGAGCTCCATCTTAGCCACGCCGTCATCGTAGGCGGGGTCGGGCGCAATCTGCGCCAAAGTGCCGTCCGGCTGCTCCCAGTACTTGTCCACGCGCTGGTAGGTGATGTTGTTGAACGTGTTGACGATGTCGGTGGAGTAGAAGCCGTCATCGCCCACCGTGGTAGTCGGCTTGGAGGTGAACTCCAGCGTCTCGGGGTTGCCCTCGGCGTCCACCATGTCGATGGTGAACGTGCCGCCGCCGTTGCCGTCTGATTTGAAGTTGGTGGTCTGGCCCTCAAGCGTCACGTTGCTCTCGACCCAGCGGTACTCCAGCTCGTTGCCGTGCGCATCGTACTTGGGGAAGGTGCCGGTGATCGTCTTCACCAAGGTCTCGGCGTTCCACCCGGTGATGGTCTGGACGGCGTTGTCGGCATCGACGTTCACCCAGTCGTCGCCATCATCCGGATCGACCGTGCGGCACTGCGCGGTGAACTCGCACACGACGTCCTGGAGGTCATCCTGGAACGCGGCGATTTCCCACGATTTGGTCATCTCGGTGGTGGTGGTGCCGGTAACGCGGTTGGAGATGACGCCCTCGCCTTCCTCGTCGCCACCGTTGTAGATGAAGTGGTCGTTCGAGGGGCGCTCGTCGCTGTCGTAACGTACCCAGTTACCGTCGGCTCCCTCGTAGGTGGGCGGCGTATCGTTCACGGAGCCGTCTGCGGTCACCTGGCCGTACACCTGCTCATATCCCTGAACGGCCTCCTCGCGCAGCGCGTACACGTAGGGGTAGCCATCCGGATCGTACTTGGGGAGCTGGTTGATGGCGTCGCCATAAGTATCGACCAGCAACTGGTGCAGGTCGACGGTGCTCGCCTCCGCACCTGCGGGAATGGTCACCGTCACATAGGCGGCCACGCTATTCGACGCCGGCGGGACGGTCGGCTCCTGCGTGGTGCCCTCGGCGTTCTCGAGCTGTACCTGCGACGCCGTGGCAGCCGTGCCTCCGTTGGTGGAATAGCGCCACAGCGTGAAAACCGCCGCAGGGCGATTCTCATAATCGCCGTCATCGAGCCACTGCTTGGTGCCGTAGTATTCGGTAGTGCCCGCATGGCGCAGCGTCATGGTGCCGCCGGAATAAACGGCGGCGGTGTCGCTGCTGTGGTTCGCAGAGGCGGAGTTGTCGTAGGTGGGCTGGTAGTAGTCGTCCGTGTTCTGCTCGCCGGTGTACTGGATGTAGTAGACGATGGGATAGCCGTTCTCGTCGTAAACGGGCAACGTGCCGGAAACGACGCAGGTCGTGCCGTCAGGCCCGTCCGTAATCTCGAGCAGGCCCTGTTCGATGGCCTCCGCGACGCTGATATCCTGCTTTACCGGCTTGTTGTCGATGCTCGCACTGAAGCGGAAGTCGTCCGCCTCGGCGTCGCCGAAAATGTTGGAGAGCTTCTCGCCGCCGACCTTGCCTATGACGTTGAACTCGACGTCGCTGGTCAGCATCTTGTACTGGTGGTCCCACTTGGAGTTGGTGCCGTCGACGTAACCGGGATAGGTGTTGGTGTCGACGAGCTTCCAGTCGTAATGCATTGTCTTTGAATCATAGTAGAAGGTCTGCTCGCCATCTTCGTTGTAGATGGGGTTGCCGTCCTTGTCGAGCGAAGGCGACTTGACGGTGGTTGTCACCTCGCCCGGAAGCGCATGCGAGAGCACCTCGTAGGTGTTGGTCGCAGTCTGCGTGATGTCGACTAACGGGAGCGTTGAGAGCAGCTGCTCATAACCATCCAGATGAAGCTCCTTCATCGCCGCGTCGGTGATGTGCCAACGCCCGTCCTGGTCTTTTTCAATTAGCGGCTTGTAATCGTCCGTACCCTGCACCGCATAGTACGGGATAAACCCGTTCTCCAAGCTGTCGGTCGAAGGCCTGCTGCCGTAATTGTTATCGCACCACGTGATGATGGAGGACACCTGCTCGTTGAGCGAGACCTGGTACGTGGTGGTGGTCTCGAGGGTCACGCGCAGATTCGCCATCAGCGACTCGACCTTCTCGACGGGCGTCTCCTCAGACTCCTCCTCGGTCGCAGGCTCGACCTCGGTGGTATCGGCCTCAGCCTCAGGACCGTCGGCGAGGATACCTACCAGTGCCTCAAGATCGGCGCGGGCGGGGATCTCGAGCGCGGCCTCCTGGGCGGTGCCCGCCTCGACGGAGGCCTCCTCTGCCGCCACACCTGTCTTGGTCTGAAGAGTCCACGTGAGCTGCGAAGCCTCGGCCTCGGCACGCGACAGCGGGAAGGTCACGTCCATATCGAGAGTGGCATCAAGCGTCGCGAGCTGCTGTAGTGCGGTCTCGCCCTCCGCCACCTCAGGTGCGGCGCCCACCACATAGGTGGTGCCGGCATCATCGACAGGCGTCACGAAGGTGAGCTTGAGCGCGCCATCCACAAAGGCCGCCTCGGCGATCTTGATGGTGGTGGGGTTGCCCTCCGCATCGCGCTGGTAGACGTCGAAGGTCTGCGCCGGATCGGCGGGGGTGATGCCCTCGGGCAACTTCACCGTGAGGGTGTCGCCGGCGATGACCGCCGCGCGCTCGGAGGCGTCGCCTGTCTGGCTCTTCGTGGGGTCGAGGGTGAGGGTGAGGTTGAGGGTCGCCTCAACCATGACATCGGCGTAGGGGTCCTGCGCGGGCGCGTCATCGGAGGAGGCGGTATCGGTTTCGGTGGAGGTGGTGGTGGAATCGGCGGTGTCGGTGGAGGTGGCACCGTCGGTGTTCATAGTGTCTGCCGCCTCGGTCGCGGAGGTGTCGGTCGCATCGGCAGCCTGCTGTGCAGCGGCCTCGACAATGGCGGAAACCGCCTGCGCGGCAGCGTCCTGCGTGTCGCTTACGGCAAGCCCGGTGGACGTGAGGGTGAGGGCGTCGAGGTCGCCTTCCCAGGCGCGAATCTCGGTGCGCTCCTGTACGGTGGACTGGGCGCCGTCACCGGTGACGCCAGTATCGGTCTGGCCATTGCCGGTGGCTTCGTTACCGTTGCCAGTCTGCCCGTTGTCGCCGGCTCCGTCGCTGTTGCCAGTCTGGCCGTTGGCGCTGTCGCCATCCCCGTTGCCGGTCTGGCCGCCACCGTTGTTGGTGTTGCCGGTGTTGCCGTCGCCGTTCTCGGTCGTGGTGGAACCGTTTTCGGTGGAGGAGTCTGCCAGCCCGTTGTTGAGATTATTGGAGCTGCCGCCCAGGGTGTTCTCATCATCCTGCGCGATGACATCGCTCTCGGGATCCGTCGCATCGGAACTCATGACGTTTCCGTCTGTGTTGCCCTTCGCATCGGACTCGGAAACGTTGTTGGCATCGCTGATGCGCTGCGCAGTCGACTGGTACTCGAGCGTCTGCTCGATACCCTGCGCGAGCGCCACGGAGACGCCGTTGCCAAGCATGGCCTCGGCGCACATGACCACCGTGAGCACAAGCGCGACGCCGCGGGCGCCCCATGCACGCCATGCGCGCTTCGCCAGTCGGGTTACTTTGCTGCGTTTACTCATCGTTTACACCCTCCACCGTATTGCGTTGTCGTATACGCTGCCGTCACGGAGAGTCCCTCGGGGCACACTGCCGCCACGGCATAGCGGTATACGGGTACTACATTTAGCTTCTTGGGGGAGGGGCGTCAACTCCTATTACCAAACCCCTCCCCCCGCTTTTTTCCATCTCCATGTTGACTTGGGATTTCTTAGCAAATGCTTATAAGTATTATTTCCCACTTAAGCGATTCGAGGGAGGGGTAGCACTTTTTTAGGGGCCTCAACAAACTTTTTATATGAGATTCATCTTCGCGCCTGCAGACGGTGCGCGAGGACGGCCTCGACCAGCGCCAAGTCCTCCGGCACGGTCACCTTGAGATTGTCACGCGGGCTCGCCACGCAGCGCACCGCGCCCCCCGCGCACTCCACCACTGAGGCGTCGTCGGTACCGGCGAAACCCTGCGCCTCCGCCACGTCGAACGCATGGCACAGGGCGCCCGCGCGAAACACCTGGGGGGTCTGCACGCACCAGAAGCGGCTGCGGTCCGGGGTGCTGGAAATAAGGCCGTCTGCATCGGCGATCTTCAGCGTGTCGATGGCGGGCTGTCCGCACACCACCCCATCGAGTGCGGGGGCCTCGGCAAGCGCCGCCACCGCGGCATCGATGGTCTCAGGCGTGATGAGGGGGCGCGCACCGTCGTGGATGGCCACGAGCGCGCAGTCGGCGGGCACGGCCTCAAGGCCCGCACGGGTCGAATCCTGCCGGGTGGCACCTGCCGAGGCGAAGCTCACCGGCGTGGCGAAATCGAAAGGCGCCACCGCACGCGCTTGCATATCCGCGCGGTGCGCATCCGGGCACACCACCACGATGTGCGCGACGCTTCTCGCCCGGTCGAAGGCCTCGACGGTCCACGAGAGCAGGGGGCGCCCCAAAAGATCGATCATCTGCTTGCCGCCGGGGTTGCCGAAGCGCGAACCCGTGCCACCCGCCACGATAATCGCGCAGGTGCGGGAAAGCGACGCGCGGCAGTCGCCGGCGCCCGTGCCGGCAGCGCCCACTGCCGCGGCGCCCATCTAGGCCTGCCCCCCGCGCTTGCCCTGGATGCGGTAGAGCGAGTCCGCCAGAATGGTGGGGTTGTTCACGCCGAAGTCCACCAGGCGCTCGGGGTCCTTGCGGATGTCGTCCATGAGGTCCTGCAGCGACCCGTACTCGTCGACGATGCGCTCGGCCACGCCGTCGCGCACCACCGATACCTGCGAGAGCGTGCGCAGGCCCAAAGGCGTCATGACGGAGTCCTCGTCAAGGTCGTCGTAGCCCAGCGCATGGGCGATCTTCTGCGGGTTGGTGAGGTCCTGCGGGGTCATCGCGGAGAACTTGGCGCGGATGCGCTGGGCGTTCTCCTCCGACGAATCGCTCGCGTAGTCGCGGATCATAAGATCGTACTCGGCCTCGACGCTCTCGCCCGCCAGCTGCTCCAGCTGCATGCGCACGAGCTTGCCCTGGGTGCCGAGCTTCACGATGCAGAACTCGAGCTCGCTTTTCGCCTGCTGCAGGATCTCGAAGCTGGAGAAGATGTTGGTGACGTCGGCGAGCGTCACGTAGTCGTCGAGCTCGAGCGCGGTCAGGCGGATGAGCGCGCGGTCGAGCTGGCTGCGCGTGGTCTGCAGCGTGGAGACGAGCTGGTTCACGCTGCTCATGATCTCCTGCACGGGCTGGATCTGATAGGACTGGCCGTGCACGTAGACGTTCACCACCGAGCGCCTCGACGAGACCGAGATCACGATCGCGTCGGTGAGCACGCTCATGCGGGCGGCGGTGCGATGGCGCATGCCCGTCTCGTTGGTGGAAAGCGACGGGTCGGGGTTCAGATGGAAGTTCGCGCGCAGGATCTGGGTCACGTCATCGTCGATGACGATGGCGCCGTCCATCTTGGAGAGCTCGAAGAGGCGGTTGGAGGTAAACGAGATATTCAAGGGGAATCCGTCGTTGCCCGCAGCGAGCACGTGCTCGGAATCGCCCACGCAGATGAGCGCGCCCAGGTGCCCGGCGATGATCATGTCGAGCGCGGTGCGGATGGGCTGACCTGGTGCGGTGAGGCGAATCGCCTTGTTCATACGCTTCTGGATCTCGTTCTTATCCAATGTGCTACCCCATCTCATTCGTCACAGTCATATTTTATTTTCTCATGAACCGCCCTGCTTGATACTGACTCACCGGAAAGTTTTCAAAAAACGCGGGCGGACCGCCGTTTGAGCGATCCGCCCGCCGTGATGCTGTCCGGGTCCCGGCGCGGACGCCGAGCGTAGACAGGGTATGGGCACCTGGCATGGGCAAGCTGTGGGGCATGGCACCAGAAGGCCGCCGGGCCCGGGCGACGCGCCTTACCGCGAGCCCGCGCCAGCCTGCGTGAATCCGGAACCGCCCGAACCCGCGCCGGCAAGAGCCGGAGCTCCGCCACCCGAGCGCGGGGCGGGCTCGAAGCTGCCGCCGAGCGCGCCCGTGCCCCGCGGCGCCGGGATCTCGCCCGTGCCGTGGCTGAACACGAAGGCGTCGTCCACCACGTCGCAAAGCACCGTGTCGCCGGCGCCCCACTCGCCCGCCAGCAGCTCCTCGGAAAGCGGGTCCTCGATGAGCCGCTGGATCGCACGGCGCAGCGGACGCGCGCCGTTGGTGAGGTCGGTGCCCTCCGCCACGATCTTGGCGATCGCGGCGTCGGTCAAAACGATGTTCATGCCGTTGGCGATCAGGCGCTGGCGCAGATCGTCCACCAGCAGCTCGGCGATCTTGGTGAGCGAGTCGCCCGTGAGCTTCTGGAAGACCACGATGTCGTCCACGCGGTTCAGGAACTCAGGGCGGAACAGGCGCTTGAGCTCGCCCATCGCACGGCTGCGGATCTCGGTCGAGCTGAGCCCCGCCTCGCCCGTAGTGCCGAAGCCCACGGTGGCGTCCGCCGCGATCTCGCGTGCGCCCACGTTCGAGGTCATGATGACCACGGTGTTGCGGAAGTCGACCGTCTTGCCCTGGCCGTCGGTCAGGCGCCCCTCGTCGAGCACCTGCAGAAGGATGTTGAAGATATCCGGATGCGCCTTCTCGATCTCGTCGAAGAGCACCACCGAATACGGATGGCGGCGCACGGCCTTGGTGAGCTGGCCGCCCTCCTCATGCCCCACATAGCCCGGAGGGCTGCCGATGAGCTTGGAGACCTCGTACTCGCTCGAGAACTCGGACATGTCGAAGCTCACGAGCGCGTCCTTGCTGCCGAACAGGTACTCGGCGAGCGTCTTGGCGAGCTCGGTCTTGCCGGTGCCCGTGGGGCCCAGGAAGATGAACGAGCCGCCGGGACGGCGCGGGTCCTTGAGCGGCGAGCGGCTGCGGCGGATCGCCTTGGCGACGGCGGCCACGGCCTCGTCCTGCCCGATGATGCGCGTCTTGAGCACGCTCTCGCACTGCAGGAGCCGACGGCTCTCGTCCTCGGTGAGCGAGGACACGGGCACGCCGGACGCGACGGACACGATGTCGGCGATCTTGTCGACATCGATGGTGATCGGCGCCGCATCCATCTCCGCCGTCCAGGCGGCGCGCGCCTCGGAGAGAGCGATCTCGGCGGTCTTCTCCTGCTCGGTGAGCTCGGCGGCGCGGTTCATGTCGTCGCCCTCGGTGGCCTCCTCGATCTGCTGCTTGAGCTCGGCGACGCGCGACTCGGCGGCACGCACCGGCTCGGGGGCGCGATTCTGGGCGATGCGGGCGCGGGCGCCGGATTCGTCGATGAGATCGATCGCCTTATCGGGCAGGAAACGGTCCTGAATATAGCGCGCCGAGAGCGTGACCGCCGCCTCGATCGCCGCAGGCGTGTAGCGCACGTGATGGTGCTCCTCGTAGCGCGGCACGAGCGCCCGGATGATCTCGATGGCGTCCTCAACGGAGGGCTCCTCCAGGTCGATGGACTGGAAGCGGCGCTCGAAGGCGGGGTCCTTGGTGAGGTACTTGCGGAACTCCTCGGCGGTGGTGGCGCCGATGATCTGGAAGGCCCCGCGCGCGAGCACCGGTTTCAGCATGGAGCTCGCATCGATGGAACCCTCGGCGGAGCCCGCGCCGATGAGCGTGTGCATCTCGTCGATGAAAAGAATCGCGTCCTCGGCTTCCGTGCACTCCTGGATGACGCCCTTCAGGCGCTCCTCGAACTCGCCGCGGTACTTGGCGCCCGCCACGAGGCCGGGCAGGTCGAGCGACCAGATGTTCTTGTTCATGAGGTTCTCGGGCACGTTGCCGGCGGCGATCTCCTGCGCGAGGCCCTCGACGATCGCCGTCTTGCCCACTCCGGGGTCGCCCAGGATGAGCGGGTTGTTCTTGGTGCGGCGCGAGAGGATCTCCATCATGCGGGCGATCTCGCGCTCGCGCCCGATCACGGGGTCGAGCTTGCCGGCGCGCGCCTGGTCGGTGAGGTTGGTGGCGTAGCGCTTGAGCGCCGAGGCGTCCTCCTCGTCCTTGCCCTGGGCGGCCATGCCCGAGAAGAACGGCAGGCCCGCACCGGGACGTCCGGCGCCGGCGCCGGCGAGCGGACGCTTGCCTCCCTGGTCCTTTGCCGTGAGCTTCTCCACCGCACCGCGCACGGACGCGGGGCTCGCGCCGATGCGCTGCAGGATGTCGACGCCCATGCAGGCGGTCTCGTCCACCATTGCCAAAAGCAGGTGCTCGGTGGATACATAGGTCTGGTTGTTCTCGCGCGCCAACCGGAAGCTCTTCTCCATGACCGAGATGACCGCCGGGGTGAAGGCGAGCTTGCCGCCTTCGGCGCGCGGCGGTTCGGGCGCGGCATCGGCGGAGGCCGCCTCGGCGACATCTTCCGCGGAAGCGGCGGCGGGGTCCGCAGCGGACGCGGGGTTCCGCTTCTCAACCGAGCCCGAAAGCTGCTCGGCGATGTCGTCGTAAGTGATGTCGAGCGAGCGCAGCGCCTCGGCGGCGATGCCCTCGTCCTCCTTGGCGAGCGCGAGCAGCAGATGCTCGGTCCCCACCTTGGTCGAGTTGAGCCCGATGGCCTCCTGCTTGGCGAGCGACATCACGCGGCGGGCGCGGTCGGTGAATCTATCCAACATGCTGCAACACCTCACTTGAGCGCAGTGCCCGCCGCACAGGGCGGGCCGGTAGGTGCGAAGATTTTCCGGAGCAGTTCATACCCAGAATTGAGCAATTTTAACCGAGTCGGCAGTGCTTCACAACCCAGGCAGATGCCCCTCACCCTGGGCCTCGGAGCCTCTCACGCCGGCGATCGAGTGTTCTTTTCCATCGATCGTTCGCCGGAAACGTGCGAGCCGCGCGATACGGTACAATCCCGCTGTCGGGCGCGTGCCCGCATCGAAGGGGGGCTCATGCACTGGAATCGAACCGCATCCCGAAGACCGCGCCGCTCGCTCGGCATCGTTTTTACGACCGTCTTCGCCTCGCTCTCGCTCGCGCTTGGCAGCCCCCTCATGGCCTTCGCCCTCGACGACCCCGCCGTTGCCGGGTCAGCCGCGATTCTTGTGGACCCCGACTCCGGCACCGTGCTCTACGAGCTCAACGCCGACGCCCAGGTTTACCCCGCCTCCACCACCAAGATCATGACCGCGCTCGTCACGCTCGAGAACGCCCCGCTCGATGATGTCGTGACGGTTCTAGACTCCGATTTCGACGCCGTGACCGCCGACAGCTCGGTCGCCGGCTTCCTCCCCGGCGAGGAGCTCACGGTGGAGCAGCTGCTGTACGGCCTCATGCTGCCCAGCGGCAACGACGCATCGTACATCCTCGCCCGGGCCGTGGGCGGCGATGTGGAGACCTTCGTGGGGATGATGAACGAGAAGGCGGCGGCGATCGGCTGCGCCGGCACAAACTTCACCAACCCCTGCGGCCTGCACGACGCCGGTCACTACACGACCGCCCGCGACCTCTACCTCATCACCTGCGCGGCGATGGAGAACGAGACCTTCCGCTCGATCGTATCCACCCCCGTCTACCAGATGCCCGCGACCAACCTGCAGGATGCGCGGGAACTCGGCAACTCCAATCTGCTGCTCGATTCAGAATCGTCCGTCTACTACGCGCCGGCCTTCGGCGTGAAAACCGGTAACACTACCGAGGCGGGGCGCTGCCTGGTCGCGGCGGCCGAACAGAACGACATCACCCTCTACTCGGTGGTGCTCGGCTGCGCAGATGACGTCGTTCCTCAGAGCCTGACCGAGACGAAGCGGCTCTTCGAGTGGGCCTACGCCGGCTGGGCGCGCACCGAGGCGGTCGCGGCGGGAACCGAGCTCGCAACCGTGACCGAGGTGGCAGACGCCGCGGGCACGACGCCCTTCGCGTCGGATACACCCGCGCTCGTGCTCGAGGCCGGCGAGGTGCTCACGGGCCTGCTGCCCGTCGATTACGACCCCGCGGCCCTCGAGGTCACCTTCGATCTGCCCGAGAGCTACGTCGCCCCCATCGAGGAGGGGCGCGTGCTGGGCCAGGCGACCTATAGCTACCAGGGGCAGGAGCTCGGCACCATCGACGTGGTCGCCGGCAACAAGATCGACATCGCGCCGATCGCCTGGCTGCGGAATCTCGCCCTCATGGTGGTCACGAACCCTGTCTTCATCGGGTTCGCGGCCATCGTCATCGTGGTGGTGGCGGTCCTCGGCGTTCGCGATGCACGCCACAACCGCAGCGTGGTCGGCAGCACGCTCGGCCATGGAGCCGGGCGGCACGGCACGCGCCATCGACGCGAAAGCGCACCCCGAATGCGGCGGTAGCGCAAATCGGCCAAGCGTCCCGCTCGCCGAAAGGTGGCGCCGTTCGCCGACGAGTTTTATCTTCGCTTGACAAAAACACGGCCTTTGAGCTGCTCGGTCAGATTTCTGTCAGATTCATTCGAATCGCGGTCAGATATTTGTCAGACACCCTCTGTTATGGTCACAGCACCCCGTGAACGCGGGGCGGCAGCGCAGCAAGCAGGCGGGAGGCGACCATGGATCTCGACCTCGACCAGACGATTCAGCAGGTTCTCGATGAGGCGGAGCGCGATCGGCGCTTTGCCGCTCCCAGCGCAGGTTCACAGCGAAGGGCTTTCGAGGCGTTGGCCAAGGCGGGGACGCTCGGCGAGCCGTACCCCGGGGTCTTTGCCCGAAGCGGCGTTCTTGCCGCGCTGTCCCGTCGGGATCGCGCGCTGCATCTGATCCGAACGCTTGCTCGCCTCCACCCCGCCTGGACCTTCTGCTCGTACTCCGCCGCCCTCCTTCACGGATTGCAGGTCCCCTACACGCTGCTGGACCGCCCCCACGTCGGCGTTCGCCCTGGATGCAACCGGACGGTTCGCCTGAAATCGGTCGCCTTCCACATCGTCAAAGATGACGAACCGGTCGAGTTTGACGGCATACGCGCCACCTCGCTGCCGCGGACGCTCTTCGATTGCATGCGGCAATCGAGCTTTCGGCATGGCCTTGCCATCGTCGATTCGGCGCTTCACCACCGTCTGATCGGCAAACGCGCGCTAGCCCGATACCTCGACGCGCGCGGACGTTACCGACACGGGACGGCAGCGGCGCGGACCACGCTTCATTATGCCGACGGACGTAGCGCCAACGGTGGCGAGTCGATTGTGCGCGCCATCATGATCGAACGCGGATTCCAGATTCCCGAGCTGCAGGTCGAGATCGAGGATCCCATGCGGCCCGGCGCCGTGTTCGAGGTTGATTTCTACTGGCGCCTGCCAAACGGCCACGTTGTCATCGGTGAGCTCGACGGGATGGTCAAGTACCGTGTCAACACCGCCGGCGCGCCCGTCACAGCTGCCGAAACGCAGCGTCGCCTTGTCGCCGAGCGCAAACGGGAGTCGCATATCAACCTCACCGGCGCGACCGTGGTGCGCTTTACCTACGAGGAGGCATGCGACGAGGATTATCTTGAACGCATACTGGTGCGAGCGGGAGTTCCCCTGGTCTCAGCCGCCGATAATGGCTAGCAGCACCATGCCCGGCAGTACCATGCCCGGCAGTACCATGGCCAGCAGTACCATGGCCAGCAACACATCACTTGTAAACCATGGGTCGCAAAACCATGGCTCGCAACCATGGCTTGCAAGCACCGACCGATCCGTCGAACCAAACGGGTCGCCATACACAATCTTCTAAATTATGTATGCCAAGAAGAATTGTGTATGGCTCTGTGTGAAATTATGTATGGCAGCATAGAAGAATTGCCGATGTTTTCCCAGTTGTTTGCCCTATTATTGATTTCCCTCGCCCATTGGATCCCCGTTTTGCCATACACATTTTCCCGTAGTGTCGACAGCACATACATGCTCTACAGCTCGAAAGGACGCGTTTCGAAAGGGCACGTTTTGAAAGGACACGCCTCGCTGGCGGAAGACGGAGAAGGCGACTGCTTCCAGCCGCCTTCTCCGAGTTTGCCTTTCGGTTTGTCGTTCACGCTATACGGGAAGCCCGCACGCGAGACCTTGCCGCACAGGCGTTAGCAGAGTTTCGCGCCAGCGGGAATCGCATCGTCGAGCATGAGGAGGTTCAACCGCTCCTCGGCCGCGTCGCCCTCGCCCTCGCGATGGACGGCGCTGATCAGCATCCCGCACGAATCGATGCCCATCATCTTGCGCGGCGGTAGGTTCGTGATCGCCACACAGGTGCGACCAACGAGGTCCTCCGACTCGTAATAGGCGCTGATACCGGACAGGATGGTGCGGTCGGTGCCCGAACCGTCATCGAGCGTGAAGCGCAGCAACTTCTTGCTCTTGGGCACGCGCTCGCATGCCTTGACCTTGACCACGCGGAAATCGGACTTCACGAAGGTGTCGAAATCGACCATGTCCTCGAAAAGCGGGTCGATGACCACTTGAGCATAATCAATCGTAGGAAGCTTGTTAGGGGCGACGCCACCTGCCGAGGCACCGGAGGTGGCGGCGGACCCTGCAGCGATAGCGGCATCTGCGACGGAGCCGTCAACGGTAATGGCGCCGGCGGCGTTGGAACCCTCGGTGGCGGCTGCGGCCTCCTGCGCGGCGCGCGCCGCGGCGGCACCGGATGCGGAACCCTTCTCGGGGCGCATATGCGGGAACAGCAGCACGTCGCGGATGGAGGCGGAGTCGGTGAGCAGCATCACGACACGGTCGATGCCGATGCCGATGCCGCCCGCCGGCGGCATGCCGTATTCGAGCGCGCGCACGTAATCCTCGTCGTACTCCATGGCCTCGTCGTCGCCGCCCGCTTTCTCCTGCATCTGCTTGGCGAAGCGCTCGGCCTGGTCGACCGGGTCGTTCAACTCGCTGAAGGCGTTGGCGTACTCGTGGCCGGCGATCACGAGCTCGAAGCGGTGCGTAAGGCGCGGGTCATCCTCGAAGCGCTTGGCGAGCGGACTGACCTCGACGGGATAATCGACCACGAAGGTGGGGTTCACGATCGAAGGTTCGCCGATCTCGTCGTAGAGCTCGGCGATGAGCTTGCCGGCGCCCCACTCGGGTTTGACCTCGATGCAGGCGCGCTCGGCATGGACGCGCAGCTCGTCGATCGGGGTATCGAGCGAGACCTCGCTGCCCAGCGCCTCGGAAACGACCTGGGTCATGGGCTTGGAGGGCCACTCACCGGAAAGATCGATGACCTGACCCTGGTACTCGAGCTGCTCGCTGTCGTTGACCGCGGCGTTGGCGGCCTTGATCACGCCCTCGGCGAGCTTCTTCATGCCGTCGAGGTCCGAGAAGGCGCGATAGGCCTCCATAGTGGTGAACTCGGGGTTGTGCGTGAGGTCCATGCCCTCGTTGCGGAAGATGCGACCGATCTCGAACACGCGCTCGAAGCCTCCCACCAGCAGGCGCTTCAGGTGGAGCTCGGTGGCGATGCGCAGGTAGCACTCCTGATTCAGCGCGTTGAAGTGCGTGATGAAGGGCTTGGCCGTGGCGCCGCCCTGGATGGTCTGCAGGATGGGCGTCTCGACCTCCATGTAGCCGTCGCCCTCCATGTAATGGCGGAACGCGGACAGGATGGCCGAGCGCTTGGCGAAGGTGTCGCGCACGTCGGCGTTCATGATCAGGTCGACGTAGCGCTGGCGGTAGCGGGTCTCTTTATCGGAGAGTCCGTGGAACTTCTCGGGCAGCGGACGGACCGCCTTGGAAAGCAGGGTGATATCGGTCGGCGCGATCGAGAGCTGGCCGCGCTTGGTGCGCACCACGGCGCCCGTGACGCCGATGATATCGCCGAGGTCGAGCGTGCGGATGCGCTCCCAGGCATCGGCGGGCATATCGTTCACGCGACAGAAGAGCTGGATCTCGCCCGTGGCGTCACGCACGACGATGAACGCGATCTTACCCTGACCGCGCTTGGCCATGATACGGCCGCCGATCTTGACCACGTGATCGGTGCTCTCGCCATCGGCGAGGTCGCCGTGCGCCGCCTCGATGTCGGCGACATAGTCCGTGACGTCCGAATGCTCGGGATAGGGGTCGATGCCGGCCTCGAGCATCGCGGCGCGCTTGGACAGGCGGTGCGCGCGCTCGTCATTCAACGTATCGGGATTGATAACCGCCTCGGTGGACGCGGTGGGCTGCTCTGCCATCTTGCTCGCTCCTCTTGATGAACCCGTTCTGATGGAATCGGTCGGCTCACAGACAAGCTCCCCAGGGCCTCGGGTCCCGGGGAGCTCGCGATGCCGACCGAATCGCAGGACCTTGTGGTCTTAGCGCGTGATCTTGGTGATGGTGTAGACGCGCGTCTTGCCGGCGGGGGTCACGACCTCGACGGTCTCGCCCTCGGCACGGCCGATGATGGCACGGCCGATCGGCGATTCGTTCGAGATCTTGTGCTCGAGCGAGTTGGTCTCGGTGGTGCCGACGAGCGTGACCTCGGTCGCCACGCCGTCGCCATCGACGAGCGCGACCGTGCAACCGATCGAGACGATCAGGTTGTGGTCCAACTCGTCGGCGTCCTTCGCGTTCGCGAGGATCGCCTGGATCTCGGCGACGCGAGCGGCGTTCTTGGCCTGCTCCTCCTTCGCGTCGTCGTACTCGGAGTTCTCGGAAAGGTCGCCGAAGTCGCGGGCGGTGCGGATGCGCTCGACGATCTCCTTCGAGAGGTCGCCCTCGCGCCACGCAAGCTCGTCCATGAGCTTCTTGCGGCCCTCAGCGGTCAGTACGATCTCGCTTGCAGTCATGCTTCAATCTCCTTGCAATCGACGGCGTAAGAACAGAAAGCGACCGGCGCCGCGGGGGCGAGCCGGTCGCTCAGCGCACTCAGAAAAGAGGGCGAGCCTACTCGGAAACCGGCCCCTCGTTCTCTTCCTTCTTCTTCTTGGCGGCGGCGAGCTGCTCCTCGAGCTCGCGAATCTGGGCGTCCTCCTCGGACTCCTCGACGACGGTCTCGGAGGCCTCGTCCTCGCCGGACATGCCCTCGCGGAGGTTCTTGACCGTGGAGCCGAGCGCCTTGCCGAGCTTCGGGAGGTTCTTGGGCCCGAAAATCACCAGGACGACGACGAGAATGACGATCCACTCAAAACCCTTGGGGAACATTTGGTTTCCTTCCCGCTCTGTATCGAAACAAGCTCGAACGAGTATACCGCGCTTGGTTAGCTCGGACAACACGCCCCTAAAACACCGCCACATTTTACACGTCTATGATAAAAGGCTTGGCGCGAGGCCGCGAGATAGCAAGCAGGCCAGAGCAGATAACTGCTCTGGCCTGCGCAAATGCGATGGTCGGGTTGACTGGATTTGAACCAGCGACCCCCGCGTCCCGAACGCGGTGCTCTACCAAACTGAGCCACAACCCGAAGCGGAAGGTATTGTAGCAGAAGCGCTCAGGCGATGCTAGCCCGCGACCACAAATGGTCCCGACTTCTCCATCTTCGCAGCATGCGACCACCAACCGCGCTCCTCGGCAGCACGGGCGATGGCGTTGGCGGCCATCTGGGTGGTGCATACGGCGAAGACGCACGAACCCGACCCGCAGACGTTCGCGGCGCGGACCTCGGGCTGCTCGCGGATCCAGGCGAGCGCCTCCCCGACCGCGGGGTTGAGCTCGCATGACGCCGGGGCGAGGTTGTTCGCGACATGGGAGAAGATCTTGACCTCATCGTGCTCGCGCAGGCCCTCGAGCAAGGGCTCGAGCTCATCTGCCGGCGTGGCGAGCTCGTCGAAGCGCCGGTAGGCCTCGGCGGTGGCGACGCCGGGGGCATCCGGCCGCACGAGCGCCACGGGCGTCCCGGTGAGCGGGCGGAAGATCTCGCGCATGCGGTCGCCGGCCGCATCGCACCAGGCGGGCGGGCCGTACAGGAAAAACGGCACGTCCGCTCCGATTGAGCGCGCGACCGCATCGATGCGCGCGTCGGAGGCGTCGATGCCCCAGTAATGGCAGATACCGAGAATCACCGCGGCGGCGTCTGCGGAGGGACCGCCCAACCCGGCCTGCTGGGGAATGTTCTTGTCGATGAGAATGGCGAACGACGGCTCGCGCCCGAACGCCCTCCCCATGGCCTCGGCGGCGCGGTACGCGGAATTCTGCTCCTGCGGGAAATCCGCCGGCGGGACCATGTTGACCGAAAGCCGGTCGGACGGCGCGACCGCGACCGTGTCGGCAAGGTCGATCGCGGTCATGACCGAATCCACACGGTGGTAGCCGCGCTCGTCGGTCTCGGGGTGGACGCCCAGGTACAGATTGATCTTCGCCGGCGCGGAGATGAGGATGAACCGCCCGGCCATGATCAGTGCTCCTCGGTCTGGGTGGTGACGGGCGTGAAGATGCGCTCGCCCGTCTCGGGGTCGAAGAGCTCGACCGTACCGGTGAGAACGTCGACGTACTGATAGGACAGGCGCGATGTGCGGCCGCGGCGCTCGTTCACCTCGACCACGAACACCGAGGGATGCACCGTCTTGACGGTGCCCATGCGCTCCACCACGCGGGTGCGGCCCATGTTGGCCTTCACACGCAGGCTGTCGCCCACCATGTCCGCGAGCTTCTCCTTGATCTCGTCAACGTGGTTGACCGGCATCTCATCCATCGAGCAGCCTCCTGCTGGGTTCAAGAAAACGGGGCATCTGAAAAAGGGTAGCGTGCCCCCAAATTAGTCAAACAGATGAATTGTAGCAGGAAGCCCCGACAAGTGCACGTCGGGTATCGAATCGCCTCTGGATGTCAAGGGCTCTTTGAGGAACCGCTGAGGCCTGCGTCATCGTGAACGTACCGGGCGCCCTACAGCTTGTCGGTGTCGAGCACGATGGTGAAGGGGCCGTCATTCACCAGCTCGACCGCCATGTCCGCACCGAACACACCGCAGGCGACCTCGCCCAGATCCGCCCGCACGGCGTCGACGAACAGCTCGTAAAGCGCGCGAGCGCGCTCGGGCGACCCCGCCTGGGTGAACGAGGGACGCCGGCCGCGGCGGCAGTCGGCGAACAGGGTGAACTGGGAGACCACCAGCACCGACCCGCCCACATCGGCGATCGAGCGGTTGGTCTTGCCCGCCTCGTCCGCCATGATGCGCAGGGTGAAGATCTTATTCCAAAGACGTTCGACCTCCGCCGGGCCGTCGTGATCGGCCACGCCCAGAAGGACCAGATAGCCCCGTCCGATAGCGCCGACGACCTCACCCGCAACCGATACCTGGGCGCGCGTCACGCGCTGGATGACCGCGCGCATGGCCTAGCGAGCCGCTTCGAGCTTCGCGACAAGGTCGCTCAGCGCGTGGAAACGGTGGCTGATGGCGTTCTTCTCGGCGGGTTCGAGCTCCGCCATGGTCTTGCCCGGGGTGTCGTCGGGCAAGAACAGAGGATCGTAGCCGAAGCCGTGCTCGCCGCGCTCGGCGAACCCGACGACTCCCTCGCAGGTTCCCTCTCCCACGAGTTCGCGCCCGTCCGGCCAGACGAGCGCGACCACGCTCACGAAGCGCGCGGTGCGCGCACCCTCCGGCACGCCGGCGAGGTTCTTCAGAAGCTTCGCGTTGTTCGCCGCGTCGTCGCCGTGCACCCCGGCGTAGCGCGCCGAGAAGACGCCCGGGGCACCGTCGAGCGCGTCGACCACGAGCCCGGAATCATCCGCCACAGATACCACGCCGCATGCAGCGACCGAGGCGCGCGCCTTGATGAGCGCGTTCTCCGCAAACGTGGCGCCCGTCTCCTCGGGGTCCTCGAAATCGCCGAACTCCTTCCACGAGACAAACCGAGCGCCCGGCATGGCCCGCCCCAGAATCTCCTCGATCTCCACGAGCTTGTGTGCGTTGCCCGTCGCCACCGCGACCGTGTCCGCCATATCCGTCTCCCCCGTCCATCGCCCGCACGCAGGCGCATGGGCCCGCGGCATGCCGTTGCCAGTCCCCCGCCGTCCGATTCCGCCGCCTGGCGCAACCGGCCGGCAATCACTTAATCGCGAAACGCCGTAACCTGGTTCTGCAGGTCGATAAGCTTGGCGATACCCGCCTCGCCCAGGTCAAGCAGGGTGTTCAGACGCGCGCGATCGAACGGCGTCTGCTCGCCGGTGCCCTGGATCTCGACGATCTGGCCCGCATCGGTCGCGACCAGGTTCATGTCGACCTCGGCATGGGAGTCCTCGCGATAATCGAGGTCGAGCAGGCTCGCGCCGTCAACCACGCCCATGGATACGGCGGCGACCTGCCCCGTGATGGGCAGGCGCGCGATCTTGCCGGCCTCGACCCACGCCATGAGGGCGTCGTGCAGCGCCACCCAGGCGCCCGTCACGCTGGCGGTACGGGTCCCGCCGTCCGCCTGGATCACGTCGCAGTCCACCGTCACGGTGAACTCGCCGAGCGCGCGCATGTTCACCACGGTGCGCAGGCTGCGACCGATCAGGCGCTCGATCTCCTGCGAGCGACCCTTGCGCTGCCCGCGCTCGCGGGGCGAGCGGCGGCCGGTCGATGCGGGCAGCATCGCGTACTCGGCGGTCACCCATCCCTGCCGGCTCTGGCGACGCCAGCCGGGCACGCCCTCCTCGATCGTGGCGGCGCAGAGCACCTCCGTGTCGCCGAACTTGACCAGGCATGACCCGAGCGCGTGCTTGAGCACGGCGCGCTC
>CASFIQ010000016.1 GCA_949294785.1 uncultured Collinsella sp. | reverse complement strand
CATGCTGGCGGCAGACATCGAGCGCCTGCGTTCCGATGGATCCCGTGCACCCTACGATCGCGACGCGGAGCTTCCCGTCTTCGGTCATAGCACGCCTCCGATCACGAGCAGGAGCTGGGCGGTGATGCATCCGAAGATGAGCGAATCGCAGCGGTCGAGCATGCCCCCGTGGCCCGGGATGAGGTTTCCGGAATCCTTGACGCCCACGCCGCGCTTGATGCGGCTCTCGATGAGGTCGCCGAAGACACCGAGGACGGTCACGACCACACCGCAGAAGACGGCATAGGGAAGCTCAAGGCGATACAATCCGGTGGCCCAGAGGATGAGCCAGATGAGCACGCCGCCGAGAAGGCCCCCTGCGAAGCCCTCCCAGCTCTTCTTGGGGCTGATCTTGGGCGCCATCTTATGACGCCCGAAGGTCCTGCCCACCAGGTAGGCGAAGGAATCGGAAACCCACAGCGAGGCACAGGCCCCCACCGAGATGAGCGCGCCGGCGAAGCCCGGGAGCTCGCCGCGCAAAAGCACGATCGCCGAGAGCATGAAGCCGGTGTAGAGCGGCCCCATGATCGTGACCGCGACATCGGCGATGCGCGTCCGCGGAGTGTACATGTACCAGATGCCCGCGACCAGAATGAGGATGAAGATGACCGCGGTCATGTATACGCCCTCGCCCAGCGCGGCGATCGGGAAGAGCGTCGCGGCGGCGATGCCGATCGCCGCATTGGGAACCTTGCCGTCCTTGCGCATCATCTGGAAGAACTCGAAGCAGGAGATCGACGAGAGCGCGGCGACGAGCAGCGCCGTGGTGTAGCGCCCCAGAAGCAGGCAGGCGATGAAGACGACGGCGAAGATAGCGCCGGATATCGTCCTGGTGACGAGCCCGCTTTGCCGGGGCGCAGGCGTGGCGTCGGACGACGTGGGGCGCGCGACGGCGGAACGCTCGGGACGGGGAGCATGCTGCTCGACGTGCGAGGCACCGCTCCCCTGTTCGAACTCATGCGTCATCGCGCGCCGCCTTTCCGGTGCCGAGACCGCCGAATCGCCGATCGCGGTGCTGGAAGGCGATGATCGCGCTCACAAGCTCCCAGCGGTTGAAATCGGGCCAGTAGGTATCGGTGATGTAGAACTCGGAGTAGGCGCTCTGCCATAGGAGGTAGTTGGAGAGCCTGAACTCGCCCGAGGTACGGATCACGAGCTCGGGATCGGGAAGCCCGGCGGTATAGAGCGCGCCCGAGACGGCGTCCTCGTCGATATCATCGGGTGCCAGCTTCCCCTCGGCCACTTTCTTGGCAAGCAGCCGCGCCGCGCGCGCGAGCTCGGCGCGGGCACCGTAGTTCACCGCGAGCGCGAGCACCATGCCCGTGTGATCGGCGCAGGCGTTCAGGCCGTACTCGAAGACCTCGCGGGTCTGATCCGGCAGCGCGGAGATGTCGCCGAGGAACACCACGCGGACGTTCTCGCGCTTGAGCAGGGGCAGCTCCTCGATGAACGTCTGCGCGAACAGATGCATGAGCAGGTTGACCTCGGCTTGCGGGCGCTTCCAGTTCTCCGTGGAGAAGGCGTAGGCCGAGAGCACCTCCACGTCCAGCCGGACGCAGGCGGTGATGATCTCGCGCAACGAGACGATGCCCGCCTTGTGTCCCTCGCCGCGCGACATGCCACGTGCGACTGCCCAACGGCCGTTGCCGTCCATGATGCAGGAGATGTGGCGCGGCACGCGGGAGCGGTCGAGCAGGCTCATGTCGAGCCCTTCGGGAGGATTCGCGAAGTAGCTCTCAAACGTCGAATCGTCCGTCTCCACGTCAGATCTCCATGACCTCGGCCTCTTTGGCCTTCAGCATCGTCTCGATCTTCTTGATGTACTCATCGGTATGCTTCTGAACCTTGGCCTGCTCGCGACGGACATCATCCTCGGTGAGCTCCTCATCGCGCTCGAGCTTGTTGTTGAAGTCGCGACGGATGTTGCGGATGGAGACGCGCGCCTGCTCGGCGAGCTCGCGGCACTCCTTCACCAGCTCACGGCGGCGCTCCTCGGTGGGAGCCGGGAACGGCAGGCGCACCACGTTGCCGTCGGAGGACGGCGTGATGCCCAGATCGGAGGCGGAGACCGCCTTCACGATCGCATTCAGGAGGGCCTTATCCCAGGGCTCGATCATGAGCATGTGGGCCTCGGGGACCTTCACGGCCGCGACCTGCGTGATGGGAGTCGCGACGCCGTAGTAATCAACGGTGATGTCCGAGAGGATGTTGGCGTTCGCGCGGCCGGTGCGGACCTTCGCGAAGTTATGCTTCAGGCTCTCGAGCGTCTTGTCCATGTTCTGGGTGATGTCTGCCATGGTTAGTCCTCCTCGACGACGACGGTGCCCACGGGCTCGCCGGTAAGGGCGCGCTTGATGTTGTTATCGCCCTCGATGTTGAGGACGATGATCGGCATGTGGTTGTCCTGGCAAAGCGCGGTGGCGGTGGTGTCCATGACCTGCAGGCCGCGCACGAGCACCTCGTGGTACGTGATGCGGTCGAAGCGCACCGCATCCGCATGCTTGACGGGGTCCTTGTCGTAGACGCCATCGACCTTGGTCGCCTTGAGCAGGCAGTCGGCCCCGATCTCGCACGCGCGCAGGGATGCCGCGGTGTCGGTGGTGAAGTAGGGGTTGCCCGAGCCAGCCGCGAAGATGACGACCTCGCCCTTCTCCAGATGGCGGATGGCCCGGCGGCGGATATAGGGCTCGCAGACCTCGTTCATCTGGATGGCGCTCATCACGCGGCACGGAATGTCGGCGCGCTCGATCGCATCCTGCAGGGCGAGCGCGTTCATGATGGTGGCGAGCATGCCCATGTAATCGGCCTGCGCGCGGTCCATACCCTTGGCGGCTCCGGCCATACCACGGAAGATGTTGCCACCGCCCACGACCACGCCGATCTCGACACCGTCGTTGCGCAGGTCCTTGATCTGGCTGGCGAGCCGGTCGGTGACCGCGGGATCGATCCCATATCCCCCGTCCCCCATGAGCGCCTCGCCCGAGAGCTTCAAGAGCACGCGCTTGTACAGGTAATCGGACACCTCTTCCTCCTTACGTCGTGATTTCACCACATCTTAGCAAAGATTGTCCCGCGACCCATAGAAAAGCAGGCTGCCGGTCGAAACCAACAGCCTGCTGGCACATCGATGGATGCGGGGACGCGAAGCTACTCGCCGCGGGCGATGCGCTTGAAGCCCATGACCTCGATGGTGTCACCGAGCTCCTTGGAGACCTGCTGCGCGTACTTGGAGATGGTGAGGCTGGAATCCTTGATGAACTCCTGCTCGTTCAGGACGGAGCCCTTGTAGAACTTCTCCAGGCGGCCGAGGGCCATCTTCTCCTGGATGGCCTCGGGCTTGCCGGACTCGGCGGCCTGCGCCTTGTAGATCGCGACCTCGTGCTCGACGGTCTCAGCGGGCACGTCCTCGCGGCGTGCGCAGATGGGCGCGAGCGCGGCGACCTGCATGGCGACGTCGTGCGCGAAGGCCTTGTAAGCGTCGGCGGTAGCGGTCTCGGGCTTGTCGAAGGCGCACTCGACGAGCACGCCGATCTTGCCGCCCATGTGCACGTAGCTGGCGACACCGCCCTTCTCGGGCTTGAGCGCGGCGAAGCCGTTGATCTTCATGTTCTCACCCATGATGTGGATGAGCTCGGTGAGCGCGGCCTCGACGGTCTCGCCATCCATGTCGAGCGCCATGAGGGCGTCGACATCGGCGGGGTCGTTCACGGCGACGACCTCGGCCAGCTTGGTGGCGAAGCCGGTGAACTTGGGGTTGGAGCCGACGAAGTCGGTCTCGCAGGCGACGTCGGCGAGAGCGCCCATCCGGCCGTCCTCGGAGACCCAGGCGCCCACGGCGCCCTCGTTCGTGGCGCGGCCGGCCTTCTTGGCGGCGGCGGCGAGGCCGTTCTTGCGCAGGATGTCGACAGCGGCATCCATGTCGCCGTCAGCCTCGACGAGCGCCTTCTTGCACTCCATCATCGGGGAGTCGGTCATCTCGCGGAGCTCTTTGACCATAGCGGCGGTGATATTGGCCATCTTCGTTCCTTTCTAGAACCGAATCGATCGAATCGCGATACGGGCGCCAGGCGCCCGGACTTGCTACTCGGCGGGAGCCGCCTCGGGCTCGGCAGCGGTTGCCTCGACGGCCTCGGTGGCAGCCTCGGCGGGAGCGGCGGCCATCTCGGCCTCGGAGATCTGCTCCTTGCCGGCACCGGCCAGGCACGCATCGGCCATGAGCTCGCACATGAGGGTCACCGCGGAGATGGCGTCGTCGTTGCAGGGGATGCCGTAGGCGACCTCGTCCGGATCGGAGTTGGTGTCGATGAGGGCGACGACGGGGATACCCAGGCGGTTGGCCTCCTTGATGGCGTTCTCCTCGCGCTTGGTGTCGATGACGAACAGCGCGGAGGGCTTGCCCTTGAGGTCGCGGGCGCCACCCAGGTTGGTCTGCAGCTTGGCGAGCTGCTTGCCCAGGACCGCCTGCTCCTTCTTGGGCAGCATGGCCATGCGGCCGTCGGCGACCATGGCCTCGAGCTCCTCCATGCGGTTGATGCGGGAGCGGATGGTCACGAAGTTGGTGAGCATGCCGCCCAGCCAGCGCTGGTTGATGTAAGGCATGCCGGCGCGCTCGGCGGCGGCGCGCACGGGCTCCTGGGCCTGCTTCTTAGTGCCGACGAAGAGGACCTTGCCGCCCTTGGCAGCGTTCTTGAGGAAGGTGTAGGCCTGGTCGGCGTTGATGATGGTCTGCTTGAGATCGAGGATGTAGATGCCGTTGCGCTCGCCGAAGATGTAGGGCTTCATCTTCGGGTTCCAGCGGCGGGTCTGGTGGCCGAAGTGGCAACCGGCCTCGAGCAGGGTGCGGATGTTGATCTTGGTAGCCATGGTGAAACCTCCTGTGGTTCTCCTCCGCGCGAGGTCAACCTCCCCCGACCACCCGGGATCTTCGGGCTACCTTGCCCCGGGCACCACGGCGAGGGAGTAGTCGCGCGTGTGTGATATGACGCGTCGCCATACGGCAACTCGAAAGATGATAGCAGGACGTCAGCCCGACTCCAACCCCTGTTGTGAAGACTTTGCGCAGGGAGCCTAGCCGCGCGGATGCGCCCGGCGCACGGCGCTTCTCAGCCGCTCCGGCGTGAGATGGGTGTAGATCTGGGTGGTCGAGAGGCTCGCGTGGCCCAGGAGCTCCTGGACGCTGCGAAGATCGGCTCCTCCGGACAGCAGGTCGGTCGCGAAGGTGTGGCGCATCGCATGGGGCGTGATGTCACCGGGAAGACCGGCCGCGCGCGCGAGCCGCCCGAACCGGTAGCGCAAGGCGGAGGAGTCCATGGGGTTCCCGCGGCCGGAGATGAACAGGCGCGTCTCCGCCGAAGACGACGCGTCGTCCGTGCGTCCGGCAAGCAGCACCGGCCTGCCAGTCGCAAGATAGATCCGAACCGCCTGGGCGGCGCGGCGGTGGATGGGCACGATACGCTCCTTTGATCCCTTACCGAACAGGCGGACCGTCCGCGCGGAGAGGTCGAGGTCGGCGACCCGGAGCCGGGCGAGCTCCGATATGCGCGCACCGGTCGCGTAGAAGAGCTCGAGCATGCAGCGGTCACGCAGGCCTTCGGGCGTATCGGGGTCGGGGGCCGAGAAGAGCGCCTCGACCTGACCCGGCGAGAGCGTCTTGGGAAGGCTCCGCCCGATCTTGGGCGTCTGGATCGCCGTCGCCGACTCGTCGACGGAGATGCCCTCGACCGCGCACCAATGGAAGAGCGAGCGGATCGCGGAGAGGTGGGCGGCAACGGTGCGGAGGGCGTATCCCGCGCGCTTCAGCTCGCCGAGATACGACCTGAGGCCGCGTACGCCGGGATGCAGCGCATCGACGCCCCGACGGGCGGCCCAGAAGCCGTATGCCTCCAGATGCGACTGGTAGGCACGGGCAGTCTCGGGCGAGAGCCCCTCGACCGAGAGCACGAAGCGGATGAAGTCGTCGAGCGCGTCGAGATAGGTCTCATCCACCTCCGGCGCGGGATTCCGACCCGGTCGCTCCCCCATCGTCACCGTTCCTCAAAAAGATCCGGTCGGCTGGCGAGATAGGCATCCAGGTCGTCGAGCGCACGGGTCGCATAGGCGGCGTAGCGGTCGCGCTTCGAGCGGCGACGCCCGTCGGAAAGCGGCGGAACCAACCCGAAGTTCACGTGCATGGGCTGATACTGCTGCGTGTCGGGATTCGTCGCATACGCCAGAAGCGACCCCAAGGCACCCGTCGCGGGAAGCTCGAGCGCGGGCGCGCCCGTGATATCGGCCCAGGTGTTGATCGCGGCGACAAGACCCGAGGCCATCGCCTCCACATACCCCTCGGTCCCGCAGATCTGGCCGGCGAGGCGCACGCTCGTTCCGGGGATCAGGAAGGTGCGGTCGAGCACGTGCGGCGCGTCGACGAAGGTGTTGCGGTGCATGACGCCGTAGCGGAAGAACTCGGCGTTCTCCAAACCGGGGATCAGGCGGAACACCCGCTTCTGCTCGCCGAAGGTGAGATTGGTCTGAAAGCCTACCAGGTTGTACGCCGTGCGCTCGCGGTTCTCGGCACGCAGCTGCACCGCGGCCCAAGGCCTCCTGCCGGTCCGAGGGTCAATGAGCCCGACCGGTTTCAGGGCGCCGAAACGGATCGCATCGCGACCGGTGCGCGCGACCTCTTCGACCGGCTGGCACGCCTGGAAGAGCTCGCGTCGCTCGAAATCCTTGGTGATGACCCGTTTCGCCGCGAGGAGCTCGTCGACGAAGCGCTCGTATTCATCCTTCGACATAGGTGCGTTCAGATAATCGCCCGGAGCATCCGCCTCGTACCGCGACTGGGAGAACAGGACCGAGTAGTCGAGCGAGTCGGCGTCGACGATTGGGGCGGCAGCGTCGAAAAACGAGAGCGCCTCGCCCCCCACGAGGTCGAGCACGCGCTCCGCGAGCGCCGGCGAGCACAGGGGCCCGGCTGCGATGACGACGCGGCCCGAAGGGATATCGCGCACCTCCTCGCGGATCACGCGGATGAGGGGCTCTGCCTCGACGAGCTCGCCTACGCGCCTTGAGAACTCCTCACGGTCGACGGCGAGGGCGCCCCCGGCCTCGACGGCGCTTTGCTCCGCCGCGCGGATGAGGCGCGAGCCCATGCGACGGAGCTCCTCCTTAAGGAGGCCGGCGGCGGAATCGAGCCGCTTGGACTTGAGCGAGTTGGAGCAGACGAGCTCGG
The DNA here is from genome assembly GCA_949294785.1 of uncultured Collinsella sp. Taxonomy (GTDB): domain Bacteria; phylum Actinomycetota; class Coriobacteriia; order Coriobacteriales; family Coriobacteriaceae; genus Coprousia. Next base: position 66,823 of record CASFIQ010000016.1, on the reverse strand, counting down.
CCAATCCGGCGGTATGATGAGCGGGCGAGGTAGTGTGGGGCCGCATCTCGAAGAGATCGACCGGGACGCCGTGTGCCGCAAGCTGCAGCGCGCATTCCGTTCCCGCCAAACCGCCGCCCACGACCGTGACGCGTTCCTCGCCCATATGACCTCCTACGCCCGAACCCATCGGACCGAGCATCCCGATAGACCACCCTTCAGCTCGAAAGGATGCTAGCAGCACGAACGATCCATGACAAGAATACCCCACGGACCGGCCGGGTCGCCGCGCAGGGCCATCAGGTTCGATACGAGGTCTGCGCATGCAGTGCCCGCGACGTGGCGGCGTAGGTGCCATCTAAGAGGCGCTCCACCAATCCCGCGACCGTGAGGTCGCCCAGGACCTCGAGCGCATCGCGCACGGGCAGTCCCGCATGAGAGGCGATGTCGTCGACGCGCAGGGGCGATGCAGTGAGGATCCTGACGAGTTCGCGCTCGAGCTCGCTCTCCCCCGGAACGTCCCCCGCCGGACCATGGCAGAATCGGAGTCGCTCGAAGATTCGCGAGATGGCGACCTCGAGGCCCTCCTCGTCAGCAATGCAGGTCGCACCCGAGGCAATCAGATGGTTGGTCCCGTGGGATAGCCCTGAGAATATGGAGCCGGGTACCGCGAGAACCTCGCGACCGAGCTCAACCGCGGCCTCCGCCGTGGAGAACGTGCCCGAAGGCAGTGATGCCTCGGCGATGAAGGTCGCCCGCGAGAGCGCCGCGATCACGCGGTTGCGCTTCGGGAAGGTATAGCGCCGCGGAGGCGCACCCCAGGGTTCCAGCGATATCACGGCTCCGCCTGAGTCGAGTGTGCGCTTGACCAGCTCCTCGCTCGAACGCGGGTAAACGACATCCGCGCCGCAGCCGAGCACGATCACGTGGCGGCCTCCCCGACGCAGCGTCTCCTCACCCGCGATCGCGTCGCACCCCATGGCGCCCCCTGATACGACGGTGATCCCGCATTCGACCGCCAGGCGCGCGGCGAGCTCCGTCGCGGCGCGACCATAGGGTGTCGCGAGCCTGCTGCCCACGATCGAGAGCGACTCGGTTGCCAGGATGCCGGGGTCGCCCCTCAGATAGATGCGTTGAGGGGGGCGCGGAAGCTCCTCCACCTGGGGCGGGTACCACGCGGAACCGCGCTCGATAACGATGCGCGGCGCAGCGGTTCCGACAACCGCGCTCATACCGCATCCCCCCGTCCTCGAAGAAGGGCCGCCTCGAGCACATGAGGGCGCTCGACCTCGGGGGATTCATCTATATCGGCGATCGTCCGCGCGATTCCGGCCAATCGGCTGATACCGCGCGCCGTGAGGTGCTCGGTGCGGGCGATGCGCTCGAGCGCATCGCGGGCCGCACCCGCCAGCGATATCGCGCCAAGGGCACCCGTTCTCTCCCGTGGTTCGGAGGCATTCCGCCGCAAGCGCCAATCGCGAAACGCCCGACCGCGTATAACGAGCGCGGCGAGGTCCGCTGAGGAGAGGCCGCTCTCCCCTTCGATCACTTGGGAGGGATCGGGGCGTGCGACATCGAGCGCCATGTCGATGCGATCCATGAGCGGTCCCGCGAGCCGCGACCGGTAACGGGCGACCTGCGCGCTCGTGCATGAACAGCTGACCTCAGGGTCCCCCAGGTATCCGCACGGACAGGGATTCGAGGCCGCGACTAGCTGGAAGCGCGCGGGAAACCGGTAAGCGCCCGCGTTACGGATGATGGAGATGAAACCCGACTCGAGGGGTTGCCTGAGCATCTGAAGCGTGGCGGGGCCGAACTCCCCCACCTCATCGAGATAGAGGCATCCCCCGTGCGCGAGGCTCACCTCGCCGGGACGAACGGGGCGACCGCCTCCGACGAGCCCCACCGGTGTGATCGAGTGATGAGGAGCGCGAAACGGGCGCACACCCGCCAGGAGCCCCTCCAGCGATTCGCCCGCGACCGAGTGGATGCAGAGCGCCTCCTGTCTGAGCGCCCCCTCGATCGGCGGCAGGATCGTGGGCAGGCGCTCAGCGAGCATGGTCTTTCCCGACCCCGGGGGGCCGATCATAATCGCCCCCTGCCCGCCGGTCGCGGCGATCGCGAGGGCGCGCTTGGCAACCTCCTGCCCCACCACGTCCTCGTAATCGAGCGCGACGACCCGTTTGGCGGAGACGGAACGGGGAGCACGCGGGGACGGCGGAAGCACGTCGCGCAACCGTGCGATATGAGCAAGGTGCCCGGTGCGGACACCGTCGATGCAACCCAGCGGCTCACCCCAGCCCCCGACGAGGATGAGGCCCGTCTCCCTTGAGAGTATCTGGTAGGCCACCTCGCCCTTGACCGGCAGGACCTCACCCTCGAGCCCGAGCTCGCCTACAAATAGCATGCCGGGCAGCGCATCGACCGCGATCTGCCCCGAGGCGGCGAGGATCGCCACGGTGATCGGAAGATCGAGCGCCGAGCCGCTCTTCCTGAGGTCCGCCGGACGCAGGTTCACCGTGATCGCGCGACGCGGGAGCTCGAACCCGGCGTTCCTCAGGGCGCAGCGGATACGGCCGCGCGCCTCCAGCACGCTCGCGTCGGGCATGCCCACGATCCGGATGGTGGGAATGCCCCCGCCCATGGCAACCTCGACGGTCACGGGAAGCGCCTCAACCCCGTGGATCGTCGCGCCGTGAACGGCGACGGTTCGCGCGCTCACCGTTCCGCCTCCCAGCAAAACAGGTCGTAACGATGATCGATATCGCACGATTGCGGCCCGCGAACGGTGATGGCGACCACATCGAAGCGCGAGCGCGATGTGGGGTAGTTGTCCATGACGTAGCATGCGGTTATACGCCGATACCGGCGCATCTTGGCTGGTGTGACCGCTTCCTCGGGGAAATCGTCGATCGCTCCGCGGCGCCCACGGCGCGTCTTGACCTCGACGAGGACCACTTCGGCCAGGACCGGGTCGAACGCCACGAGGTCGGCCTCACCCTCCGGACACCGGTAGTTCCGCTCAAGCAGCTCGTAACCGCGCTTCTCGAGATAGATCGCGGCGATGCGCTCCCCGTAGATCCCAAGCTCGCGCGTGCTCATCTGGCCCGGAGGAACCTCTGTGGGCACCTCCTCGATCGGAACGTCCCTGAGCAGCAGGTCCTCGCCGATGGACCCGTAGCGGCCGAGATTGTCCAGCATATGCCTCCCTCCATCGAGGTCCTTGTCACGGACCCATGATGGAAGGCGCGCCTGAGATGGATCGGAAAGAATCTGACCGGAATCCGACAATCATTCGAATGCCATCCGACCCGCTGGGAAAACGGCAGGATGCAGGGGGACGAATCATTCGACGCGGTGTGGTGCGGAATCAGAAAAGGCGCTCGGTCTCAAGGAAGTTTCCACAAAAGCTGACGCGATGCTGATCAGTGAGTCCGCGGGCTCGGATGGCGGCGATATGGTCGGCGGAAGCATATCCTTTAGATTCAGCGAAATGGTAGCCGGGATATTCGGCGTCGAGCTCGACCATGAGCTCGTCGCGCGTCACCTTCGCGACGATGGATGCCGCCGCGATGCAGGCGACAGTCGCATCGCCATGGACCACATCGCGCTCGTTCGGGACGGCGCCGAGCGGGTTGCCGTCCATAAGGACGCAATCGGGCGCGATGCCCGTATCGGCCACCGCACCGGCGACAGCGCGCCTCAGCGCGGTCGCCATACCCAAGCGATCGATATCGGCAGGCGGGATATGGCAGATGCCGATGGCGCGCGCGACCTCGGCGATACGAGCGGCCAGGACCTCGCGGCGTTCGGGGGCGAGTTTCTTGGAATCGTTTATGCCCCACACCAGGGGATCGGCCGGAAGGCATACGGCGCAGACCGTGAGGGGTCCGGCGACCGATCCGCGACCGACCTCGTCGACCCCGACCACCACGCCGTCGCCGCCCAGCTCGCGCATGCGTTCGTACATCGCGATCACACGCTCGCGCTCGGCGCGCTCCCGGTCGCGGCGCCGGCACGCGCGTTCGACCGCCTTTCTCACCTGTGAGCGCGGGTCGTCCTCGTATCGGGCGATGAGGGCATCGACCTCGTCGAGCGAGGCGGCGGCGAGCTCCGCGGCGACGCGGGCCGCGGGCACCGAGGAGTGGAGGTTCGCCATGTGAGAAGCCTTCCCGTACAAGAAAGGCCGCTCCGAAGAGCGGCCAGAAATCGCATTGCTGTATCGCTGCTTAGCGCTTCTCGGGGATGCGGGCAGCCTTACCCACGCGATCGCGCAGATAGTAGAGCTTAGCGCGACGAACGCGGCCGTGACGCACGACCTCGAGCTTGCCGATCTTGGGGCTGTGCAGCGGGAAGGTGCGCTCGACGCCCACGCCGAAGGAGATCTTGCGAACGGTGAAGGTCTCACGGGAGCCGGCGCCGCTCATGCGGATGACGTCGCCCTGGAAGACCTGGATGCGCTCGCGGTCACCCTCCTTGATGCGGTAGTGCACCTTGACGTTGTCGCCGACGCGGACCTGCGGGATGTCCTCGCGGATCTGCTGGCGCTCGATTGCGCGGATGTAGTCCATTTCTCGTTCCTAACTCTCATCCAGAGGTGCAGCGCCCGTAGGCCGGCACATGGGTTTGACAAACGAAAGCATAGTACCCGCTCGGACGACGATTTGCAAGGGGCGCTTGACAAGGTTTGAAGAAGCCGTGAGGCACCGGGGCCGACTCTCCCCCACATGAAAACAGGGGACCGTTCGGATCCGATCCCCCGTACATGTCGGAGAGAGGGCTCCGGAGCCGGAAGGCGCTGGTTTCCTTCTCCCTGGCATCAGAATACGCCCTCGACCACGTGATGTGACGGAGAGGTCAAATACAGCCCCCTCGTCACGCAAATTTCACCGTTCCCGCACCCGGTATTTACCGTTTACATATTTTGTACCCCGGGGTAGGTTTATAGATGGTTGAATGTGGGTAATAATATTAAGTTAGCTGCGACGCGGACGGGGAGCTGCGCCCATAGGGAGAGGTTCTGACGTGACCATTGACACGAAGCGCATCGCCGCGGACGATGCAGGCGCACCAGGCGAAGACGACCCGATGAAAGCCGCAATCGAACTGAGCCTCTTCGACCGCGCCCCGTTCTCACCCGAGGACCTCGTCGACACCATCGAGCGGCAACAGCGGGGCATCGAGACCCAGCTCACCTGGCTGCAGCTTGCCACCCGCTCCTACGACATCGAGTTCTGGATCTTCGAACCGCAGGCTAACGTGCTTAAGATCTACTTCATCGATGATGAGGGCGTGCTGCAGAAGCGCGTCTTCGAGGACATGCCCGATTCCGCGATCCAGGCGGGCATGGTCCATCCCGAATCTGCATCCTCGGTGCGCCGCCTGTTCGACGGCATCCGCTCCGGCGCGCCTCACGGCGGGGCAACTGCGCGCGTGCGCCACCACGGCCACCCCGGCTATGAATGGTGCGCGCTCTCATTTCGTTTGGTCGGCTCGGACTCAGATCCCTCCCCGCGCGCGATCGGCATCTGCCGCGACCTGGAAACACCCAACCGGCCGGGTCCCGACCGCTCCCCCTTTCCCGACTCCCTCTACCCCCATCTGATACGCGCCTCGTATTCGGACCTCGACGAGGGACGGCTCGAGTACCTGATGAAACCCGACAACGACTTGGGCTACGCCCCGGTGACCATGGACTACGGGCACGCCCTCGAAGCAGGCTCGCAGATCATGTTCACCGACGCCGACCGTCGAACCTACCGGAAGCTTTTAGACCCCGTCGCGGTGCGCGAGCGTTACGACGCCGGCAGGAGATGGGCGATCGACTTCCTTCGTGTGGTGCAGCCCTCCGGCTCGGTGGTCCCCGCGCGTATCGCCGCATGCGCGCGCCGTCGCAGCGACGGACACCTGTGGCTGACCGCCATCACCAACGGTTGCGCCGAGCGCACCAGTTGGGAGGCATCGACCGCCCCCTCCGTGATGCGCGACCCCAGGACCATGCTGTACCGCTACGAATACGCGAGCCTCGTGGTGGAGACCATCCTCTCCGGCTCCGGCTCCGAGTCCGACGACCCGTGCGCGCTCGCAATCATCAAGGTGCCCGGAAGCGCGCAGCGCAGCGACGCGCTCAGCGCCGACATCGCATGCGGCCTCGCCGTGTTCCTGGGGACCGAGTGCGTGACGTTCTCGCTTGATGAAGAAACGATTGCGGCCTTCATCGCCGGAATGAGCACGCCCGGTGCCGTCTCGCGCCGGGTGCGCGCAGCTTGCGAGTCCGTACGCGAGAGCGTAAGCGACGAGCTCCCTTCCGAAGGCAAGGGGTCACCGGAGCGTTTCGCGTTCACGGTGGGCATCGTCTACGGCACTACTGCGGCGTTCGCGCTCGAGCCCGCACTCGTGCGCGCCCAATCGATCTGTGAGCAACGCATGGATCTGACGAGGGACACGTTCGTGCGCCCGGTACCCGTCGCCGGGCACCGCGCACACCTGCGCGACAACGACATCGGACCCGAGACGGCAGATGCCATCGAGGCGCTGAATCCCGGCGAGGCGACGGCGTACGCGAAGATCTGCACGCGCATGCTCTCCGCCCCGACCGCGACCCATGCCATCGACACCGCCATACATGGCTTGGGTATCTTCCATATGGCACGACGCGTATACGTGGCCATGGTCACCCACACCGACATGCAGCTCGAGATCATGTTCGAATGGGACGCCGCCGGGATCACGCCCATCCGCACCGCGTTCTCGAACAGCCCCGTCTCGCGCTTCCCCTTCATCGAGCGGAACCTGGCGCAGTCCGATCCGGTGTACTTCGAGCGCGAGCGCACCGCGAACGCCCCGGTCATGCCCGATGACGGCGAGATGTGGAGCTTCGCGCTCGTTCCGGTCTCACGCAACGACACGCGCACCATGGTGCTCTGCATCGACCAGCCTCAGGAGCGCTGCGAGCACTGGGGCCTCGACCGCCTCGTCGCGGAGCGCCTCCTGGGCCAATGGTCCCGCCTCTCGACGGGTACGCTGAGGGCAGAGGAGCCGCTTCTGGACGAGCTCGAGGCGATGCCCGGCGAGCCCGAGCTCGACCGCGAGCTCGCCGCCGCTGAGTCATCGTCATGGCTCACCGTGGGTGTGCTCTACGTGAGCGTGCAGGACCCCGCAGGAATCGTCATCCGGTCGGGCTTCAGCGGAGCCATCCGCGTCTTCCTCAAGGTCACCTCGACCCTGAATCGGATCTTCGGCCGCGAGCACCTCTATCGCGTCTCGGACACCGACTTCGTCACGCTTTATCCCGATAGCTTGTATCACGCCTTCATCCAGCGCTGCGCGAGCACACGAAGCGCCCTCTATACGAGCAACCCCGAGGACATCTTGATCGGAGCCGCGTGGACCGACAGCAAGGATAAGGTCTGGCGCACGCTGAACGAGGCCCGCGCGACGGCTCTCTCCGACCGTCCTGCCGACGCGGACCTCCTGCGCCAGATCGGTATAGAGCCGGGCAAGACTCCCATCCCCATCGACCTCGATGCGCTTGCCGGGACGACTTCCATCCGCGATCGCTTCACCGTGTTCCTGCAGCCCAAGATCGACGTGCGCACTGGCGAGATGATCGGTGCCGAGGCGCTCGCCCGCGCGCTGGCACCCGACGGCAAGCCCGTCTCCCCCGTCCGCGAGATCGAGCGGTTGGAGCAGGCGGGCCGCATCAACGAGCTCGATTACTTCATCCTGGAGCAGACGCTCGAGCTATTATCGACCTGGCGTGCCAAGGGGCTCGACGTGAAGCCGATCTCGAGCAACTTCTCGCGCTTCACGCTGATGGGCTCGACCGCGCTCGCGTCGGTGCTCGCGATCATGAGCAGGTTCCCCGACGTCCCGAGCGACCTTATGGAGATGGAGATCACCGAGACCGCCATCGACCTGGGAAAGACCACGCTGAGCGAGCTCGTGGAGCGATACCGGTCGCTCGGCCTGCGCGTCGCGCTCGACGATTTCGGTTCCCGGTACTCGAACGTGGCGGTTCTCGCAAACGTGCGCTTCGACACGATCAAGCTCGACGGCAGCGTCACGCGGGGCCTTCCCGAGAACGATGTAAGCCGTTCGCTCGTGCACAACATCGCCGAGATCTGCGCCGCGCAGGGCATGACCTGCGTGGCAGGGGGAGTCGAATCCCGCGACCAGGCGATCGCGATCGCAAACGAGGGCTGCCCAATCTGCCAGGGTTTCTATTACGACAAGCCCCTTCCGCCCGAGATCTTCGAGCAGAAGTACCTGAGATTGGACCCCCCCCGGTTGCAGCGCTCCCCCACCGCTGATCGCGGTCGCATAGGTGCTCGAGGCACGCAATCGTAACCGGCGACGGCGCCGCATCATGTTCGCGGTGCGGCGCCGTCTTCTTCCGAGTATCTCGCTTGCCCTTCTTACCTCAATCCCCGATATCCACGGGAACCGGAGCCGGCGGGCGCACCCTATTCCGCCTCATGCTGGCGCGGCGGCAGCCCCAGGCTGTCGATGATGGTGATGACAAGACCCTTGATGCTGTTCTCCGTCGTGCGGTAGGGCGCGATGCGCAGCGTGTAGCAGCTGCCGGAGAGCGAGCGGATCTCGCGGTCGATGGGCGCGAGCGTCTTCAGCACGCGCTGGGCGTCCGCGACGATGTCCTCGTCGGGGAAGCTGTGCGCGAAGATCTGGATAGGACGGCCCACGTCGTGCTCCATAAGGTTGAACTCGCGGCCCACGTACTCGGTGAACTTGCGGCTGTTGAAGTTCTCATCGATGAACAGGATTCCGATCATCGTGGAGGACAGGAAGTTCGACAGGTCGTTCGTGGTCATCGTGAGCTCGTCGACCTTCTGCTGGTACTCGGTGTTGACCGTGTAGAGCTCCTCGTTGACGGATTGCAGCTCCTCGTTCGAGCTCTGAAGCTCCTCGTTGGCGGTCAGGAGCTCCTCGTTCGCGGCCTGCAGTTCCTCGTTCACCGTCTCCAGCTCGCCGATGGTCGATTGCAGGTCGCTCTGCGAGTCGCGGAGCTCGCCCTCCAGGTCGGAGATGCGTCGCGCCGTGGTGTCATCGATGTTGAACTTCTCGACCGTACCGTCGTAGTCGTCCTTGCGGTTCTCGACGAAGAGTATCGCCACCAGGTCCGCCTCAAGGTTCGCGGGCATGGGAATGGGTTGCGCCACCAGGTCGATCACCTTGCGCCCGGACGGCGTGTCCACCACGATATCGGTGTAGGTGACCGCCCTGCCCTCGGCGCGCGCCCTCGAGAGCGCCGTGGACGCGGCGAGCGAGAGGTCGCGGGTGATGATGGTGAACAGGTTGAACGACGCCTTGCCCGGAGCAATCGAGACGTAATCCAGGTAATCACCGAAGAAGTGGACCACGTCGTTGTTGGCGTTGACCACCACCGAAGCGGGAAGGAAACGCTCCAGAAAGCGCGTGTAGATGTTCTCGATGCCGTACTCGTCGTTGCGCTTGAGCTCGCGCTGCACGCGCTTGGCGGGCACGCCCTGGACCGTTGGGATGTTGAATGAGGTGGGCGCGGGCGAGTCCATCTTGCCGGTACCGTTGTGCAGGTAGATCTTCTCCGTGGGGCATGCCGGCTGGAAGACGTTGGGAAACTCGTTGGCCGTCTCGCTCTTGCCCAAGAACAGGTACCCGCCGTTCTTGAGCGCCGAATGGAAGATCGCGAACAGGCTCCGCTGCAGGACCGGCTGGAAGTAGATCATGACGTTGCGGCAGCAGATGAGGTCGAGTTTGCCGAACGGCGGGTCCGAGAGCATGTTGTGCGGCGCGAAGATCACCATCTGGCGAACGTCTTTCGAGATATGGTACGTGTCGTCGCGCTTGATGAAGTAGCGGGCGAGCCGCTCGGTCGAGACGTCCTCCGAGATGCTCTCCGGAAAGATCCCCTTGCCCGCCTTCTCGATGGCGCGCACGTCGATATCGGTGGCGAAGATCTTCACATCGCGCTTGACGTTGAGCTCAGCCATGACCTCCTTGAAGAGGATCGCGACCGAGTAGGCCTCCTCGCCGGTGGAGCATCCCGCGCTCCAGACGCGGATCGGCTCGTTCTCGCTCGCGTTGCGCACGAGTGCGGTGATGACCTTCGATTTCAGGGTCTCGAAGAACGGCGCATCGCGGAAGAAGCTCGTCACGCCGATCAAGATCTCCTTGGTGAGGGTGCCCACCTCCTCGGCGTTGCCGTCGAGCTTCTGCGCATACTCGGCAAGGGAGCTCGAGTGGGTGACCATGATCCTGCGCTCGATGCGCCTCAGGATGGTCGAGCGCTTGTAATAGGTGAAATCGATGCCGTTCTGCTGCTTCAGGATGCTGTAGATGCGCGAGAGGCTCTCATCGTCGCGGAACATGTCGCCACCGTCCTCGGGCATGAGGTCCATATGGTAGCGACCGAAGTTCACGATCTCGTCGGCGATATGGTGCGGGTCGAGCACCCAATCCACGAGCCCGGTGGAGATGGCGCTGCGGGGCATGCCGTCGAACTTGGCGCTCTCGGGCTTCTGCACGATCGCGAGGCCGCCCGCCTCCTTCACCGCGCGAATGCCCGCAGTACCATCCGTGCCGGTGCCCGAAAGGACCACCGCGACGGAGCGCTCACCGTACTCGTCGGCGAGCGAGGTGAAGAAGATGTCGATCGGGTGGTTGAGGACCGCGTGGTCGTAATCTGAGAGGCGGAGCCGACCGCCCGCGATCGAGAGGTTCTTCTTGGGCGGGATGAGATAGACCGTGTTGGGCTCGATCTCGACATCCTGGTCGACCTGCATCACGCGCATCTCGGTCTGCTTACCCAGGAGGTCCGCCATAAGGCTGCGATGATCGGGGCTCAGGTGCTGGATCACCACGAATCCCATGCCTGTATTCGACGGCAGATACTGGAAGAGCTCCTGAAGGGCCTCCACGCCGCCTGCCGAAGCGCCCACGCCCACCACAAAACGCGCCGGGCGGTCTGCCGTATGATGCGAAATCTTGGTCATGAGAGATACCTCCTTAAGTTCCATATTCTATACCCTCCCCTCCTCCTTTTTGCCCTCGCGGATCATGCAGGGCGAGCTGTTCCGCAAACGGTATTCGCGAACGTGCGGACGGCTCCCTGCAACGTGGGTCCCCCCTCACTTTTGCTAACCTAATGGAGTCGCTCTTTCCATCGAGATGAGGTGGACATGAAGGGATTCCGCATCAACCGACCCGCGCCGGCGCCGTCCCGGGTGCGCCGGCCCCTCAGGACGCGCACGATCGTGCTCGCCGCCGCCATCGTCTTCGTGCTCGGCGCGACCGCGGCGATCGTGCTGGTCAGAACGACGATCTCGCGCAACGCGGCCTCGTTCGCCACGCAGCTCGCGCGCAGCTATGCCGCTGAGGAGCAGTCGCGTCTTTCCGGCTACGAGCTCTATTGCAGCTACGGTGCGTCGTCGGTGGAAAATCTCATCGTGACCCGCACCGATCCTCAGCGCATCGCCAACTGGATCCAGAACTTCGGTTCGAACGCAAGCGAGACACTCGAGGGGACCGAGATCGCCCCGTACGCCCTCATCGACGGCGCGGTCTACCGATCGGGAAGGGTGGGCGTCCGCGATTCTTACGATTTTGCGAGCACGTCCTGGTACCAAGAGGCGGTCGCTTCCCCGGGGACGCTCATCGCGACAGACGCCTACCTGGACGCCACGACCCAGCGACCCGTCATCACCTTCGCGCAGACGATCGGAAACACCGATGACGTCTTCGACGTCGACGTCGATCTCGCACGGCTCGGGACCGCGATGGACCCGGATAACGAGTACGACTTTTCCTACTACCTCTTCGACAGCGCCGGAAACCTGCTCAGCGCCTCCACGCGCCTCGATGTCACCACATCGGATGCGCAGGGCTACCTAACCGAGCTCCGCGCCGAAGTCCTCGCCGACACCAGCCAGGACCAGACCGTCATCGCCGACGCCTCGGGCGGCAAACGCTTCGCCTACCATCTGGAGTTCGACAACGGCTGGCTCTCGGTGGTGACCGTGCCCGTGAAGAGCGTGCTCACGAACGTGACCGACGGCGAGCTCGTCACGTTCTTCGGCGTCTCCATCACCGTCTTCGCCATCCTGCTTCTGGGGGCCATCGTCAACTACATCCGAACGCGCCGCATCAAGGAGGTCAACGACACGCTCATGATCTTGGGCGATACGTTCTTCGCGATCTACCGTATCAACGTCGACACGGGTCGCTACACCACCATCAAGGCGCTCGCCGACGTCGCGGACGATGTGGGGAGATCGGGCACCTACGAGCACTTCCTCGATGTGATGAAGGCCGTGGTGGAGCCCGATACCTGGGAGCGGTTCCGCGAGAGCTTCTCGCCCGAGCACATCCGCCGGCTGATCGACGACCATGTCGAGGAGTTCGGTGGCGAGTTCAAACGGCGCTTCGGCACCGAGACGCGCTGGGTGAGCGTCCGCGTGATCACGAGCCCCGTGCTTGTCGATAACGAGGTGGTCCTGTCCTTCAGACTCGTCGACGACGAGACCCGCGAGTCGCGCCAGCGCATCGACCTGTTGCGCACGTCGCTTGAGACCGCCGAGAAGGCGGCGCGCCGGCGCACGGAGCTTCTGGGAAACATCAGCCACGACATGCGCACGCCGCTGAACGCCGTGGTCGGCATGACCCGCCTCGCCAAGGAAAGCGACGATTCCCGACAGGTAGCACACTATCTCGATCTGGTGGAAGACGCCGGCGAGCAGCTTCAGGCGCTCGTCGAGGATATCTTGGAGCTCGCGCAGGCGGAACAGCTGAACAAGGGCGTGATCAAGCCGGCGCCGCTCGATCTTGCCCGTTGCGTGGCACGCGCGAGCGTCGCCTTCACCGAGAGCGCCGAGCGACAGGATAAGCAGCTGGAGGTGCACGTCGACGAGCTGCCCGGCAAGGTCATGGCGGACAAGCGCCGCATCCGCCAGGTCCTGAACAACCTGGTGTCGAACGCGCTCAAGTACAGCCATCCCGGAACCCATGTCGACGTGAAGCTCGAGCTGATCGAGGACCGGCGCGAGCGGGACGGCAGCATCCTGTGCCGCCTTGTGGTCGCCGACGACGGCATCGGCATGTCGGAGGAGTTCCTCCCCCGCATCTTCGACCCGTTCGAGCGCGAGAAGGTCTTCGCCCCCCGCGGCGTCACGGGATCGGGACTGGGCATGCCCATCGTGAGAAGCCTGGTGCAGCAGATGGACGGTGAGATCTCGGTGGAGAGCAAACTGGGCGAGGGCACGGTCTTCACCTTGGACATCCCCTTCAAGATGGCCTCGGAAGATGGCGCGGACGCGACGGACACCGCGCGCGGCGGCACGGAAGACCCCGCTTCCGCATCACGGAACGGGAGCGGTTCTCCTCTCGAAACGGGGCAGGCGATCGAGCCGAACGGGAGCCGGCGAGAACCCGGTGGTGCGGACGCTCCCCAAGCCCAGCCGTCGGCCGATCTTGCAGGACGCCGCGTCCTCGTCGCCGAGGACAACGAGACGAACGCGATCATTGACCGGGCGCTGCTCGGCTCCCTGGGCATCGAGGTCGAGGTGGTACCGGACGGCAAGGAGGCGCTCGAGTGCTTCAGCGCGACCGAACCCGGCACCTTCGACGCGATCCTCATGGACATGCAGATGCCTGTCATGGACGGTTGCGAGGCAACGCGCCGCATCCGGGCCCTTGAACGCGCCGACGCATCGCTCATCCCGATCATCGCCCTCACCGCGAGCGCGTTCGAGGACGATCAGGACCGCGCGCGACGAGCGGGGATGGACGGTCTGGTGACCAAGCCCATCGATGTCGCGGCGCTCTCCCGGGCACTTGGCGCCGCCATGCGGGCCGACCGTTCGAATTGATGGGCATATGCGTCGAGATTGACAACGGATAGGGGCGATGGGCTTTGAAACCGTCGCCCATTCAAGATATTCTTGAGGGGCGGGTACTGTTTCCGGAATCGAGGTGAGACGCGCTTGAGAAACCTGGTCGGACGGTTTCGCACCCACATGCAACGCCTGAAGAGCTACCATGCCGACAGCGGTCACGAAATCGCGCTCTCGAACATCCAGTTTCTGAAACTCGCCTCGACCGCTTCGATCGTCCTGCTCGCCGCCCTTATGATCGTGGCGCGCGTGCTGATCCGCGATTGGATGCCGAGCCCCATCCACCTCGCATTCGTTCCGCTCCTGGGCGCCTTCTTCCTGTTCTCCTGGTTCAAATTGGACCACATCCCGCTCGAGCAGGTTCCCGCGGTCTGCATCGCGTTCGAGATCCTGCTGTACACGATGGGCGTCTCGCTCGACACCCTGGGAGACCCCGGCGCGCCATCGAGCTTCACGCAGCTCATCTGCGTTGCGCTGCCGGCGCTCTTCATCTTGCCCGGTCTTATCTCCTACGGGCTGCTCCTCATAACCGAAACGGCCTACGTCGTCCTGGTTCTCATGACGAAGGGGCCCTTCATCGCGCAGTACGACATATTCGAGATGGTGACGGGGCTGTGCTTCTCCATCTGCGTATCGCAGCTCATCTCGCGCTCGCGTCTCGCCACGCACGACCTCAAAACCAAGTTCGAGCTCTTAAGCATGCGCGACACGCTCTCCAACCTCTACAACAAGCGCGGGTTCCTCGAGCTGGCGAACCGCTATTTCGCCGATGTGAACCCCAAGGTCACCTGCTCGCTCGCCTTCATCGATATCGATGACTTCAAGACGCTGAACGACACGCGCGGCCATGCGGCGGGCGATGAGGTGCTCGCCGCCATGGGCTCCATTCTGAGCGGCTTCTTCCGTTCGAACGACATCGTATGCCGTTTCGGCGGAGATGAGTTCCTCATCGTCATCGACAAGCTTGCGGATACGGCGATCCTCGAGGACCGCTTCGCCTCGATCAGATCGCGCTTCACGGCGCAGACGTATTCGCTCACGGGCATCGCGCTGACGGTGAGCTGCGGCATCGTGTACGCGCAACGGGAGCGCGTCGACTTCAACGAGATGACGCGCCAGGCAGATGAGGCGCTTTACCAGGCAAAGCGCTCCGGCAAGGCGCGATGTGTGATCCATCGCTACGACCAGTGCGCGGCGCAGCTCGCGCAGGGGACCCCGTTCAACCCGCGCCTGACGCCGAACGACGCAGAGCTCGCATCGGCTTCGAAGGAGGACCGCCGTGGATAGGACCATCGATGAGTACCTCCTCGACCTCGTCGGTTCGCGTGCGGACGCCCCGGCCGAAACCGACCCGTTTTTGCCGCTCGCCCTGAAATACGGGGACCCCACCACGCTCCTCATCGTGGATGACGACCTGATCAACCGAGCCGTGCTGGGGAACCTTTTCCGAGACGAATACACGATACAGGAGGCCTCCGACGGCTCGGCGGCGCTCGATCTCATCCGCGCCGATCCGGGGCGCTTCTGCGCCGTGCTTCTGGACTATCGCATGGAACCGATGGACGGGCTCGCCCTGCTGGAACGCCTGGATGCGAAGGGTCTACCGCGCCGCATCCCCGTCTTCCTCATCAGCGCCGAGGCCTCGCCCGAGGTCATGAGGCGCGCCTACGAGCTCGGTGTCATGGACGTGATCGAGAAACCGGTGGTCCCCTTCGTCGTCACGCGACGCGTCCGCTCGGTGATCGAGCTCTTCGCGGCGCGCCGTCGCCTGAGCTCCGTCGTGATGGAGCAGCAGGCCGAGCTCGTTCGGCGTGCGGGAGAAATCCTCGAGCTCAACCGCGGCATGATCGAGACCCTCGCCGCCGCGATCGAATTCCGCGACTCCGAATCCGGCGGGCACGTGCGGCGCATACACGACATCACCCGAGCTTTTCTCACCCAGACCGAGATGGGAGACGGCCTGAGCGACGAGGAGGTCACGAGCATCGCCCTTGCATCGATCATGCACGATGTGGGCAAGATCGGCATCCCGGACGCGATCCTCGGCAAGCCCGGGCGCCTCACCGACGAGGAGTTCCAGATCATGAAGAGCCATACGGTCATCGGCGCCGAGATGCTTGAGAACATTCCCCAGATGCATAAGAACCGCGCCTTCGATTTCGCCGTCGATATCGCGCGCCATCATCACGAGCGCTGGGATGGACGCGGCTATCCCGACGGCCTCATCGGCGACGAGCAGACGAGATGGGCCCAGGTGGTATCGATCGCCGACGTCTACGACGCGCTGCGCTGCAAGCGGGTCTACAAAAGCGCCATCCCGCGCGAGGAGGCCTGCCGTATGATCGACGAGGGCGCATGCGGGACCTTCGGACCGCGGCTCCTCGACGCCTTCCATCAGATCGAGCCCCAGCTCTCGACCTTCTACGAGCAGAACTCCTTGACGGCTGCGGATACCCCGACGGATTGGTGAGGTGGCTTATGGACCGAGCATCCCTTATGGCAGCGGGAATGGATGTCGATGGCGCGCTCGAGCGGCTTCTGGGCAACGAGAGCCTGCTCAATCAGCTGCTTGACGTCTTCATGTCGGACCAGTCGTTCGAGAAGCTGGAACGCGCCCTCGATGGGGGCGATGTCGAAGGTGCTGCGGCGGCCGCGCACACCCTCAAGGGGGTCGCCGCGAACCTTTCCATGACGCGCCTCCAGGATGTCGCGACCCGCATGCTCGGCGATCTCCGTGACGGTGACCTCGCCGCCGCACAGGCGCTCAGAGGCGAGCTTGGCGATGCCTACCGCGCAATCCGCAGTGCATGCGAATCACACTGAGCATCATAACGGGCCGATATGAGCGAACCGCCCCGGAACCGTAAGGCACCGGGGCGGTAGCGTCTAGACAAGCGGGTTGCGATAACGCACAGAGCTATTTCTTGCGGGCGAGCTCGCCGATATCGGCGACTCCGGCGAACACCGACTCGAAGCGGTTCAGGAGCCGCAGGCGGTTCTCGCGAAGCGCTGCGTCCTCATCCATGACGAGCACGTCGTCGAAGAAGCGGTCGATCGGCGCGCGCAGGCCCGCGAGCGCGGCGATGAGGGCGTCGAAATCCTTGGCGCCGAGCGTGCGCTCGACCTCGGTGGAAGCCGCATCGGTGGCAGAGAGCAGTTCGCGCTCGGCGTCCCCCAGAAGCCCCTCATCGACCTCGCATCCCAGCGCGGGGTCCGCCAGATGGCTGGCACGGGCATAGGCGGTCGCGAGGTTCTCGAACGTGTCGGGGTCCTCCTCGCGCGCGGCGGCAAGTGCCTCGGCGAGCGCGAAGAACTGGACCGGAGCGGTGACGGAACCGGCCGAGACCGCGGCGACGACATCCACGGGAATGCGGGCGTCGCGCGCCATCTGCTCCATACGTCCCTTCAGAAACGCGCACACGGCCGCGCTGACCTCTGCCTTATCGAAGGAGATGCCCTGATCCGCATAGGCATCGAGCGCGGACGCGACCAGGGGCTCGAAGGCGCAACCCAGCCGCTCGCGCAGGATGTTGATGATGCCGATAGCGGAGCGGCGCAGCGCGAACGGATCCTTGGAACCGGTGGGCGGCTCGCCGATCGCGAACATACCGGCGATGGTATCGAGCTTGTCCGCGACGGCGACGATGCACCCCGCGATACCCTGCGGCAGGTCGTCCCCCGCGAAGCGCGGGCGGTACTGGTCGCGGATCGCGGAAGCGACCTCTTCGGACTCGCCCTGTGCGAGCGCGTAGTATCCGCCCATGACGCCCTGCTGGCTCGTGAACTCCACGACGGCCGCGGAGACCAGGTCCGCCTTGGCGAAATGCGCGGCGCGCTGCGCGTCGGATGCGGCGTGAGCACCCACGCGGGCCTCGGATGCGATGGCGAGGGCGAGGTCCTCGATGCGCTCGGACTTCTGGAGCACGGTGCCGAGCTTCTCCTGGAAGGCGACGGAGGCAAGGCGCGAACGGAACTCCTCAAGCGGGACCTTGAGGTCCTCGTCGTAGAAGAACTTCGCATCGTACAGGCGCGCGCGCACCACGCGCTCGTTGCCGTCGACGATGGTCTCGGCGCAATCCGGACGCCCGTTTGCAACGACGACGAACTCGCGCGTGAGGTTGCCCTGGGCATCGTAGATGGGGAAATAGCGTTGGTTGGAGAGCATGGACTCGCAGATGATCTCATGCGGGACGGCGAGGAACTCCTCGTCGAAGCGGCCCACGAGGACCGTCGGCCACTCGCAAAGGTTCACGACCTCGTCCAGGACCTTCTTGGGTGTGTCCACATGGGCACCGCCGCGCTCGGCCTCCACCTGTGCGATGCCCTCAGCGATGACCGCGCGGCGACGCTCCTCGGAGAGTACGCCGGCGGACTCGAGCACCTGCTCGTAGACGGAGGGCTCGGCGACCACGTGATCGCCCGGGGCGAGCACGCGGTGACCGCGCGTCATGTTGCCCGACTCGACGTCCGCATAGCGGACCGGAACCACGTCGGAACCCAGAAGCGCGCAGATCCAGCGCACCGGGCGCACGAAGGTCTGGTGCGTGGAACCCCAGCGCTGGCTGCGGTAGTTGGGCCATTCGAGCCCGGCGATGATGGACTCGCAGAGCGTCGAGAGGATCGGTGCCGCGGGAGCCGAGGGGATGGTCTTCTCCACGAAGACGTACTCGCGCCCGTCGGTATCCTCACGGCGGATGAGGTCGGAGGCGGCGACGCCGCACTTGCGCGCGAAGCCCTCAGCGGCCTTGGTGGGCGCGCCCTGCGCATCGAAGGCGATCTGCGCCGCGGGGCCGCGCTTCACCTCATGGACCTCGTCGGTCGCAACGGCCACGTCGGAAACCAGCACCGCAAGACGCCGCGGGCTGGAAACGACACGGACCGCGCCATGGGCGAGGCCGGCATCGTCGAGCCCCTTCTCCATCATGGGTGCAAGCTGCTTGACGGCGTTCATGAGCGGCGCCGAGGGCATCTCCTCGGTGCCGATCTCGAACAAGAAGTCACGGGTCTCAGCCATGTTAGGCCACCTCACCTTCCGTGGTCGCGGCGTCGGTCTTCCCCGCCACCTCGGCGAGATACGCCTCGCAGCAGGCCTTGGCGACGGTGCGGACGCGCAGGATGTAGTTGGCGCGCTCGACCGCTGAGAGCGCTCCGCGCGCATCCAGGATGTTGAAGGCGTGGCTGCACTTCATGACGCAATCGTAGGCGGGAAGCGGAAGCTTGGCAGCGAGGCAGGAATGGCATTCCCGCTCGTAATCATCGAACTTCTGGCGCATCATCTCCACATCGGCGACCTCGAAGTTGTACGCCGAGAACTCGCGCTCGTTCTCCAGGAACACGTCGCCGTAGGTCATCGCGGTGCCGTCGGGCAGGTAGCTCCACACGAGGTCGTAGACGGAGTCGACGCCCTGGACGTACATGGCCAGACGCTCCAGGCCGTAGGTGATCTCGACGGGGACCGGGTCGACCTCGATACCGCCCACCTGCTGGAAGTACGTGAACTGGGTGACCTCCATGCCGTTCAGCCAGACCTCCCAGCCAAGACCCCAGGCGCCGAGCGTGGGGCTCTCCCAGTCGTCCTCGACGAAGCGGATGTCGTGATCGGCCGGGTCGATGCCGATGGCCTTGAGTGAGTCGAGGTAGAGCTCCTGGGAGTTCTCCGGGCTCGGCTTGATCAGCACCTGGAACTGGTAGTAGTGCTGCATGCGGTTGGGGTTCTCGCCGTAGCGGCCGTCGGCGGGACGGCGGCAGGGCTGGCAATAGCAGGTGCGCCAGGCGGCGGGCCCGAGAGAGCGCAGCGTCGTCGCGGTGTGGAAGGTGCCCGCGCCCACCTCGGAGTCGTACGGCTGCATGATGACGCAACCCTGGGCGCCCCAATACTGCTGGAGACGCAAGATGATGTCCTGGAAGGTCAGAGCTTCAGCATTCATGCCCTCGTTATCCCCTTCACTAGAATGTGCACAACGTGCTCAATGGTATCCCAACCACGGCGCCTTCGCATCCACGACGCGACCGTGCGCGAACTCTCTGCAAACGAAGCCGTGAAGGGCACGAGAGAGCCGTGCACGGCGGGAGGTACCGTTGCTGTTGAAGAGCGGGGCCCGCATCGCGTCAGAGCAGACCGACCCGGTCGAGGGGCCAGTACCGTGCGATCGCGACCGCAATGACGCCGTCCTCGCTCACGGCGCCGAAGTAGCGCGAGTCCTTCGAGTTCTCGCGGTTGTCCCCCATCACCCAGATACACCCCTCGGGCACGGTGTAGGGGAAGGCGAGGTCCATGCCGCCCAGCTGAAGGGGCAGCGGATAGGTGCTGCCTTGCGCATAGGGCTCATCGAGCTGCTCCCCGTCCACATAGACGCGACCGTAGCGCAGGTCGACCGTCTGGCCGCCCACGGCGATGACGCGCTTCACGAGGACCACATGCTCCGAATCGGATTCCGGATTCTGGAAGACGACGATGTCGCCCTGATCGACGGGGTCGCCCATCGCAAGCGACACCTTCTCGCCGATGATCTGGTCGTCCACCTGGATGGTGGGATCCATCGAGGCGGTGGGCACCCGGTAGGGCTCGACCACGAAAGCGCGCAGCGCCAGCATGGCGGCGCAGGCGATCGCGAAGATGACGATCCATTCGATGAGGCTGCGCAGGAACGACGGCTTATCGGACGGCGCCATATGCGCCCCCTCCCTCGACATTGACGGACCCTCTCACTGTACCCCGCCGAGACCCGCCATAAACCGCTCGGCATGGGCGCGCTCCTCGGGTGTGAGGTCGGCGTCGGCGATGAGGTCGGGCCTCCAGCGACAGGTGCGCTCGATCGCGTTGAGGCGCCGCCACCGGGCGACGCGCGCATGGTCGCCTGAGAGCAGGATCTCCGGGACATCGGAGCCGCGGAAGCTCGCGGGACGGGTGTACTGCTCGTACTCAAGGAGGCCGCCGCCCTCGCCGCCTGCGAAGGACTCGTCAACGGAGCTCTCGGCATCGCCCAGAGCGCCCGGCAGCAGCCGGATGACGGCATCCGAGACGACCATCGCGGCGAGCTCTCCACCCGTGAGCACGTAATCGCCGATCGAAAGGCGCTCGTCGGCGTAAGCGTAGGCGCGTTCGTCCATGCCCTCGTAGCGGCCGCAGACGAACAGGAGCCGCTCCTTGGTGGCCAAGCGCTCGGCGACGCGCTCATCGAAGCGGTCGCCGCATGGGGTGAAGAACACGATATGGGGCCGGGGACCGCGGGAGCGCAGACAATCGAGGGCCTCGGCGATGGGCTCGACCTTCATGAGCATGCCCGCGCCGCCGCCATAGGGCGCATCGTCCACGGTGCGATGCCGGTCGTGCGTCCAATCGCGCAGGTCGTATGCCGTGAAATCGAAGATCCCGGCTCGTCGGGCACGCCCCAGGATCGAAGTGGACATGACCGGTTCGAACATCTCGGGAAACACGGTGAGCGCCTCGATGATCACGCGGCACCACCCGATCCGGGAGCATCCGGCGCTGCGGCATCGATGAGGCCGTCCATGACGGTAACGCGGATCGCGCCCGCAGGCGGGATCGAGGAGACGACGCTCTCGATGACAGGAACGAGGACCTCGCCGTAGGCTCCCCCGTCGATGACCCAGACGTCGTTTGCCGGGGTCTCCATGACCTCGCGCACCGAACCGAGCTCCCCGTAGCGCGCATCGATGACGGTGCGGCCGACGAGCTCGTCATAGGCGATATCGAGCGGACCCAGATCGACGTCGTCGCGACGCGCGAGTACATGGCAGCCCTCGACCGCCTGGGCATCGGCGATCGAATCGATCCCGGAGAACTTGACGTAGGCGACGTCGCCGCCGCGCGATACCTCCTCGACACGGCAGAAGCGGTCGCGGTCGAGCGCCGGGGGCGTGAGGGCGACCGTGAGCCCCCGCTCGAGCAAAAGCGGGAGGCCCCGCAGCGCAGCTACGGAGACCTCCCCGAATCTCCCGTGCGCCTTGAGGACACGGGCTATGTTCATGTACGCGACGGACACGGGTCCCTAACCCAGGACCTCGACCTCGACGGAGGTGCCCAGCCGCGCCGCGAGCGCGCGGGCAAGGGTCCGAATCGCCTTGATGGTGCGCCCGTGACGCCCGATGACCTTGGCGACGTCGGGCTCTGCCACGGACACCTCGATCGTGGAGGCATCCGGGCGATCGATGACCTCGAGGCTCACCGCATCGGCATCGTCGACGATGTTCACGACCAGGTACTCGACGAGGTCGGCGATGCGGTCGCTCAAGAGCTCCTCGTCCTCGAGCGTTTCGGTCAGCTCCTCGGACACGGGTTACTCCTCAGCGCCCTCGGCCTCGGCGGCTGCGGCGGCCTTGGCGGCCTCGGCCTCCTTGGCGAGCTGCTTCTTGGACTTCTTGGGCTCGGCAGCGGCCTTCTCGCCAGCCTCGGCAGCGCGCACAAGCGCGGCGACGGCATCGGAGAGCTGAGCGCCCTTGGACTGCCAGTCGGCGATCTTCTCAAGATCGAGGCTGATGGTCTTCGGGTTGGTCAGCGGGTTGTAACGGCCGACCTCCTCGATCGGACGACCCTCGCGACGGTTGCGGGAATCGGTGACGACCACGCGATAGTACGGGCGCTTCTTAGAGCCGTGACGGGCGAGGCGAATCTTGACTGCCAATGAAAACTCCTCCTACCATGCAGCATCCGAGCTGCGACTACAGACAAACGGTTGTATGATACGCCAACGGACGGGCTCTTGACATGGCAACGCCCCATGTCTTCGGAAATTCCGCAGGCCTTTCCATATCCTACACACTCCGGGCGGTTTTGCAAGCCCTATACTGCATCTATGGATATGACACGCGACATAGATCCCCGTGCCGCCCGAGAGCTGACAGGCGCTTGGCACGGCCCGGCGATCGGGCTGTTGGACCTTGACGCGTTCTTCGCGAGCGTCGAGCAGCTCGATCATCCTGATTGGCGCGGCAAGCCCGTGATCGTGGGCGGCGATGCCGACGAGCGGGGCGTGGTATCCACCGCGTCCTATGAGGCGCGCCGCTACGGGGTGCACTCGGCCATGCCGTCTGCGCAGGCCAGGCGCCTCTGCCCCGATGCGATCTGGACCCATGGGCACTTCGACCGCTACCGGGAGCTCAGCTCCCAGGTGATGGCGTTCATCTCGGATGAGACGCCCTATCTCGAGCAGGTGTCGATCGACGAGGCGTTCTTCGATATCACGCCCGGCAGGTTCGCTACCGAGGGGCCGGTCGAAGTCGCCCGCCGCATCCAGCGGCGCGTGGCGGACCTTGGTATCACGTGCTCGATCGGGCTGGGGACGAGCAAATCGGTCGCCAAGATCGCGAGCGAGCGCGACAAGCCCCGGGGGCTGACGGTGGTATGGCCGGGTACGGAGCGCGCCTTCCTGGCGCCCCTCCCCGTTCGCGCGATGAGCGGGATCGGAACGAGCGCGGAGAGCGCCCTGGCCAAGATGCAAATCAGAACCTTGGGTCAGCTCGCCTCAGCGCCCGAGACGCGGTTGCGCGCGGTCTTCGGCGCGAATGCCGAGACGATGCGCCTGCGCGCCTTAGGCGTGGAGACGAGCCGCGTGCGCGAGGCCGCCGAGCCGCGCGAGGTGAAATCGGTGAGCAACGAGCGCACCTTCGCCCGCGACCTCACCGACCGCGCCGATGTGGACGCCGCGCTGGCGCTTCTGGGAGAGAGCGTGGGGACCCGGCTGCGCAAGAAGGGCCTCATCGGACGCACCGTCACCGTCAAGCTGAAGTTCTCGTACGGCCAAGGCCGCACGATCCAGCGGAAGCTGCCGCACCCGACCGACGACGAGAACGTGTTCGTACCGGCCGCGCGCGAGCTGCTGGATCAGGTCTGGGAGCGCGGCATGCACGTGCGCCTGCTCGGGATCGGCATGAGCGAATTCGATCACGAGGGCGGAATACAGGAGGACCTCTTCTGCCCCGTGGACGAGCGCGGTGCGATGTCGAGCGAGCGGCGAGGCCTATCCGTTGCGATCGATGATATCCGCCAGCGATTCGGGGACGGCGCAGTGGGATTCGGTCGGGCGGCGCGATTCGAGAAACCCGTGGCGCGCCGCCGCGACCGGTAGCGCTAGACCAGCTCGAGCGCGAGCTGGGGCGCATCGCCCCAGAGCTTCTCGAGACGGTAGTACTCGCGCGCCTCCGGCGTGAACACATGGACCACCACCGAGCCGTAATCCATGAGGATCCAGGTGCGCTGGTCGCGCCCCTCGATCGAGAAGGGCTTCTCCCCCGTCGTCTCAGCGACCTTCTCCTCGATCTCGTCGATGATGGTATCGACCTGGCGGGCGTTGAGACCCGAGGCGATCACGAAGAAATCGCAGACGTCGGAGAGCGCGGTCAGATCGAGCACCTGGACGTCCTCGGCCTTCTTGTCGAAGGCAGCCTGCGCGGCCGCGCGGGCGAGCTCCTCGGCGGAGACGCCGCGGCTCGAAAGCGATGCGGCGCTGCGATCGGCGCTCGCGGCGAAGCTGTCCTCGCGCTCGATGGGGGCCTCGTCGCCATCGATGGCGATAACGGCCTCGGTATCCTGGAGATTCTCGGTCTGATTCGTGGTGTCGGTCATGCTTTCCCTTTCCTGTGGTTCAAAACGAAATCGTTGTAGATATCGATCGCCGTGGGGTACAGATAGCGCCCCGTCTCCATAACGTAGACGAGCCCGCCGGTGAAACAGGTGAAGTAAAGATCATCGAGCGCGACGTCCCCCACCATGCCGCGCAGGCGGTCGGCGTAGTCGCCGCGGCGACCGGGTTCGATCGCGTCGGCGGTGAAGACGACCATGTCGAGCGGCGTCATGTCGCTGGCGGCGGTGGTATGACGCGCGACCGCCTGGAATATCGAGGCGTCGAGCTCAGGGAAGAGCTCGGGGAGCTCGCGCGCCGCCACAGGGCCATGGAGCAGCGGCACCGCGAGCGCGGGCGAGCCCTCGATGGGAATCTGGTAGCGGATGGCCCGCGCGACGAGCTCGTCGTCGGCGACCACCTTGTCCCAATCGTGAATGAGGCCCGCGACGAATGCGGAGAAGACGTCCACGTCGTAGGCGATCGCAAGGGAGGCGGCGGTCTGGGCGACGCCGATGGAATGACGGTGCCGCTTGGGCGCATCGCTCATGCGCACATCGAGAAGCCCCCGTACGCGGCGAACGATCTTCTCCTGCTCGGGCGTGAAGGAAAGCTCGCCCTCGCACATCCATGTGGCGCCCATCAGGCACCTCCCTTACCGTCGCTGTCATCGATCTCACGATCGCCTGTATCGGATCCGCCTGCATACAGACCGTTCTTCCCGATGTAGCCGATCACCGATTCACTCGTGAGGTAGCGGACGCTCTTGCCCACCGCGACGCGCTCGCGGATGTTGGTCGAGCTGATGGCGAGCGCGGGGATCTGGATGTAGCGGACATCGAAATCGATCCCCGACTCATGGATGCGCGTCTGCGCCTGGCCGATATCGTATCCCGGCCGCGTGGCGGCGATCAGCGTCGCCAGGCGGGCGATATCCGCGGCATCGTGCCAGCTCACGATATCGATGATCGCGTCGGCACCGGTGATGAAGTACAGATGGACGTTCTCAGGGTAATGGGCACGCAGCTCGCGCAGGGTGTCCACGGTATAGGTGACCCCGGGCCGGTCGATCTCGAAGCGGCTCGCGTAGAAGGCCGGATTAGCGGCGGTGGCGAGCACGGTCATCGCATAGCGCTCCTCCGCGCTCGTGACCTTCTGACCCTGTTTGAAGGCGGGCGATCCGGCGGGCATGAACAGCACCAGGTCGAGGTCGAGCGCCTCGCGCGCCTGCTCGGCGGTCACGAGGTGCCCGTAGTGGATGGGGTCGAAGGTGCCTCCCATGATACCGAGCCGGTACTCGCGCGCGGGGTCGTCCCCCAGTCGCGGCAGCAGCTGGTGCCTCGCCTCTCCCATCGCATCCTCCCCTCGCGCGTCTCGCCCTGCCATCAGCATACCATGCGAGCTCGCACCGGCGCGCACGTGCGCCGCCTAACGGCGCGACTCGTCCTCATCCGAATGCGCACCGGTGCCGTTGTCTTCCACCACCGAATCGTCTATGCATGAATCCGAGGAATCATCAATGTCGGCCGCAGCGACACCGATATCCTCGTCGACAGGCCCGTCGAATTCATCGGCGCCCTCGAACGTGAACGCGCGGCCGGTGATGCGCACCTCGTCGCCGGCGCGGCAGCCCGCCTTCTCCAATGCGGCATCGACGCCCATCCGGGCGAAGCGACGCTGCAGATAGACGATGGCCTCCTCGTTTTCCCAATCGGTCTGGACCACGAGGCGCTCCACCTGCGTTCCCTCGACACGGAACGCACCCGGCTCCTCCTGGAAGACCCGGAAGCGCTTCTCGCGCGCCTGGCGACGGCGCTCCCAGCGCTCATCGTAGACCACGGGCGCGTCATCGTGCGCGAGCTCAGCGCGGAGCTCGGCGACGAGCTTGCCGCACTCCAGCATGAGCGTCTTCATGCCGGCACCCGTGACGGCCGAGACGGCGAAGAAGGCATGCCCGTCATCGAGCGCAGCCCGCTTGAGCTCGGCCACGCGCTCCTCCATGCCCGAGACGTCGCATTTGTTGGCGACCACGATCTGGGGACGGTCAGCGAGGTCCTGGGCGTAGGCGCGGAGCTCCTCGTTGATGACACGGTAGTCCTCGACGGGATCGCGGCCCTCGAAGCCGCCCGTGATGTCCACGACATGCATGATCAGCGCCGTGCGCTCGATATGGCGGAGGAACTGGTGCCCGAGGCCGCGGCCCTCGCTTGCGCCCTCGATGAGCCCCGGGACGTCGGCGACCACGTAGGAGTACTCGCCCGCGCGAACCATGCCCAGGTTGGGCACGAGGGTGGTGAAGGGGTAATCGGCGATCTTGGGACGGGCGGCGCTCATGCGCGCGATGAGCGAGCTCTTGCCCACCGAGGGAAGCCCCACCAGCGCCGCGTCGGCCATGAGCTTCATCTCGAGTTCGATCCAATGTTCCTCAGCGGGCTCGCCCAGCTGCGCGAACGCCGGGGCGCGACGCACGCTCGTGACGAAATGCGTGTTGCCCAGGCCCCCGGCGCCTCCGGGTGCCACGATGACACGCTCGCCGTCATGCGTGAGGTCGGCGATCTCGAAGAGCGGTTCCTGCGACTCGGGGTCGAGCTCGCGGACCACGGTGCCCATGGGCACCTTGAGCACGAGGTCCTCGCCTGCCTTGCCGTCCTTGCGGCCGCCCCTGCCGTGCGTTCCGCGCTCGGCACGGAAGTGATGCTTGTACCGGTAATCGATGAGCGACGAGAGCTGTGCCGAAGCCTGGATCCAGACGTCGCCCCCGCGGCCGCCGTCGCCTCCGTCGGGACCGCCCTTGGGAACGAACGCCTCGCGACGGAAGGACATGCAGCCCGCGCCGCCGTCGCCTCCCTTGACGTTGATGCGGCAAATATCGGTGAACTGGGACAAACCGACTCCTCTTACATACGAACGGGAGGTCCCCGCCTTGACGCAGGACCTCCCGAAACCTCTACGCGTTATGAAGGGTGAAAGCTACGCGTTCACCAGGGGACGAACGCTCACGCGATGCTTCTGGCCGCGCTTGTACTCGACGGTGCCGTCGATGAGCGCGAACAGCGTGTCATCCTTGCCGCGGCCGACGTTCTCGCCCGGGTGGATGTGGGTGCCGTGCTGGCGAACGAGGATGCTGCCCGCGGTGACGGTCTGGCCGCCGAAGCGCTTGCAGCCGAGGCGCTGGCCGCGGGAATCGCGACCATTACGGGAGGAACCGAGTCCTTTTTTGTGTGCCATGGTTTCTACCTGCTCTTTCGAATGACGATGCTTGCCTACTCGGCAGCCGGGGCGGCAGCCTCGGGCTCCGTGGCGGCCTTCTTGGCGGCAGCGCGCGACGTGGCCTGGATCTTGGTGATCTTGACCTTGGTGAGCTGCTGGCGATGGCCCTTGAGACGATGATAGCGCTTGCGCTTCTTGAACTTGAAGACGAGCTGCTTCTCACCCTTGAACTGATCGACGATCTCGGCGGTGACCTTGGCCTTGGCGAGCTTGGCAGCATCCGTGACGATCTTCTTGCCGTCGTTCAGGAAGAGGACCGGGAGCTGGACCTTGTCGCCGATGTTGCCCTCGATCTTCTCGACCGTGATGACGTCATCGGTGGCGACCTTGTACTGCTTGCCGCCCGTGGAAACGATTGCGTACATTCTCTTTACCCTTCATGCATCTGGTAGTGCAACAGCCGATTATGGTAGCAGCACGAAACTCCCCCGTCAACGACGTGCGAGAAAACTTGGAAGGCACGCTCACAATATGTCGATACTTGCGTGCCCCGCGGGGTCGGTCATATCGCCTTCGGGGCCCTCCCCGTACTGCCCGATACGCTCGATGGCCACGCGGCCGAAGTTGCGCCAGCTTTGGATGCCGGACGAGACGATGGGCTCATCGTCGGCACGCGGGGCGAGCGCGCGGTCGAGTGCGGCGATGAGGATCTCGGGCCTGAGCGCGCCGTCGTTATCGAGATGCGTCTCAAGCAGCACCTCCACCCCGCCCGAGCTCGCATCCGTCGCACGGAACCCCGTGAGCGTGCGGCGGACGTCCATCGAACGCTCCTTGCGCCCGCGCAGATAGATGATGCCCCCTGCGGAAACCACCGCCTCGAGCGCGCGGGACACGGCGGCCGCATCCAGTGCTCCGGATGCCGGCTCAAGCCGCACGCGATAGTCCGCACGCGTGATGAACGCCGTGAGCGCGCTCGCGCGCACATCGACGTAGCGCGCCTCGAGGGGACCGAGGTCCTCGGGCATCGAGCGCGCGAGCGCATCGAGCGCCGCGGGTGCGGGCACGTAGTCGCGCAGCACCACGTCGACCCATTCCGAATCCGATGCCGTCCCCACCGGAAGCGCCGAGGAGAACGCGATGCGCATATGCGGCGAGAACCCCTGGGTGACGGCGAACGGAAGCCCGGCGCGCCGCACCGCGCGGTCCCAGGTATGTGCGACCTCGAGATGTCCGAGATAGCGCAGGCGCCCCTGTTTGCGATAGCGGACGCGGAGCTTGTAGAGGGTCTCCTCGCTCATGAGCGCTCACCTGCCAGATGGTTTCCCGTGCCGAGCGCGGGGCAGATCCCGCAGCCCGTGCAGCTCTCGCGCGTGCAATCGGCGGTGGTGACACCGGAAAGGGCGCGCTTCCACTCCCGTTCCAGAAAACCCTTCAAGACACCCGGCGTGACGTGGTCCCACGGGAGCCGAGCCGCATGGTCGAACTCCTCATGCGCGACCGCGCGCAGATCGATGGCGGCCTCCTTCGCAGCCGCCTCCCACCGAGCGAGATCGAATTGCTCGGTCCAAGCATCGAAGCGCTGGCCGCGACGCCACGCCCCCAGGATGACCGGGGCGAGGTCGCGTCCGCCGCGCGACAGCACCGCCTCGATAAGCGAAGTATCGGCGTCATGGTAATGGACGCGCACCGCGCGGTTGCGCACGCTGTGCAGAAGAAGCTGCTGACGCCGCTTGACCTCGGCATCGTCCAGCTGGGCGCACCATTGGAACGGCGTCCATGCCTTGGGAATGAACACGGCGACCGAAATGGACACCGAGATGGCACCGCGCTGGCCCTTGCCGGCGACGCTGCGCGCAAGCTCGAGAACATGGTCCGCAAGGCGGGCGATAGCGACGATGTCCTCGTCCGTCTCGCCGGGCAGGCCCATCATGAAGTACAGCTTGCAGCGGCGCCAGCCCGCCTCGATGGCCGCGGTAACGGCACGGTCGAGGTCTTCCTCGGTGACGTTCTTGTTGATGATGTCACGCATGCGCTGGCTGCCGGCCTCCGGGGCGAAGGTGAGACCGCCCTTCTTCTCGCCTGCGACCGCCTCGGCCATGCGGACGCCGAAGGAGTCGAGCCGCTGCGAGGGGATCGACACCTGAACTCCCGTGTCGGCGAGCCGACGGTTGAGCCGGCCCAGGATCTCCGCGCAGGCGGAGTGGTCGGTGGTGGAAAGCGAGGTGAGCGAGACCTCATCGTATCCGGTGCGCTCGAGGCCGCGGCACACAGCCGACACCACCTGGTCCGCCGAGCGCTCGCGCACGGGCCGGTAGGTGATGCCCGCCTGGCAGAAGCGGCATCCTCGGGCGCAGCCGCGAAGCACCTCCACGGAGAGGCGGTCGTGCACGAGCTGGGCGAAGGGCACGACCGTCTGCGGGACGGGGTCGGTGGCGCCGAAGTCATCGACCACGCGCTTCAAGACGACCTCCGGCACGTCCTCCCCCGCACGCGGGACGGTCGCACCCCAACGCGTCGTGTCCGGGCCGTACTCGACCTCGTAGAGGGAGGGCACATAGGTGCCGGGCACCTGCGCGAGGCCCCGCAGCACCTCGTCGCGCGAAGCGCCCGCGTCACGCAGCCGCTCGTGGGTCCGCGCGACCTCGACGATGGACTCCTCCCCCTCGCCGATCAGAAACGCATCGAAGAAGGGGGCGATGGGCTCGGGGTTGTAGACCGACGGACCGCCCGCGACCACGATCGGGTCGTCCTCTCCGCGCTCGCTCGCCAGAAGCGGGATACCGGCGAGGTCGAGCGCCTCGAGGTAGTTCGTGGCGGCCATCTCGTGCGGGATATGGAAACCCACGAGGTCGAACGATGCCACGGGTGCCGCCCCCTCGAGCGAGAGCAGGGGCACACCGGCGCCGCGCATCGCATCGGCCATGTCGACCCAGGGAACGTACCCCCGCTCGCACGAGATGCCCCCCTCGCGGTTGAGCACGCGGTACAGGATCTGGAGACCCTGGTTGGGCAGACCGACCTCGTAGACATCGGGGTAGATAAGGCACACGCGGTAGCGCGCCTCGGCGCTTGCGAGCGCGCCCCATTCATGGTCGAGGTAGCGCGTGGGCTTCTCCACACGGGAGAGCAGGGGCTCGATATCGGCGAAACGGTCCTCGTAGACGGCGCCCACGGTTCAGCGCACCTCCCCGGCGAGGTCGTCCACCGAAGCGTCCGCCGAAGCTGCACGGGCGCGGGTGAGATCGGTGCGCACGGTGTCCCACAGGGCGCGCGCCTGGGCCACGGCACCGCGGCCGGCGGAACGCAGCCGCTGGTAGTCAACCCCATGCTCGTAGAACGCCATGAGCGTGCGCCCGATGGTGTAGGTGCCGATGCCGGCGACAAGCGGTTTGATGGCGAAGGAGGCACCCGGTGCCTGACGGACGCCGGCGCGCGCGAGCTGCCTCAGACAGAAGCCCGCGGTCACGGCGGCGGCACCCTCGATCGCGCGCTCGGGGCGCAGGCGGTTGCCGAAGACGCCGGCGAGTTTGAGCTGCATGCCCACCTCGGCGAGCGCCATCACGGGGAAGTTGGACCCCGCGATGAAGGGGATGGCGCCGGTGATCGCGTTGGCGACCGCCGTGGAGGTGATGATGCGCATGCAGGCGGCGATGCGCATGAACGGAAAGTTCGAGGCGAAGGCGGTGTCCTTGTCGGTACGGTCCAAGATCCAGCGCGCCAGCTCATCGAGCAGATGCGTCTTGTCCGTGGCGGCGACCATGCCGAGCATCGGCGAGTCGCTCTCGATGAAGGGGGCCTCGACGCTCGACTCGCACACCACGCACACGGGGGCACCGGCGATGACGAGCCGCTGCACGCAGCGCTCGAGATGCTCAGACCCCGAGGTGAGCACCAATACCACATCGGTGTCGGTCTTGGGCGGCGGCGTGGTGTCGCGCAACCGGTCGACGCGCAGAATCGCCGAGGTGGTTCGGGGTACGAACGCATCGCGGATCGTCTGGACGAGCTGCGGCGCGGCGGAGTCATCGAGGTAGACAGCGACGCGAACAGGAGACTCGGTATCGAACGCGGTGCCGAGCCCGACCTTCGCGGCGTCGGCCATGGATGAGAACGGGAAGCGCATGTTCCTCCTTTACGCGGATTTCTGTCGGAAGCGCCAGATGGACTGGACGATGCCCACGGCGCAGCATTGCGTGATCATGGAAGACGAACCGAAGCTGATGAAGGGCAGCGGGATGCCCGTGATGGGCATGAGGCCGATGCACATACCGATGTTCTCGAAGATCTGGAACATCCACATGCCTACGATACCCACGCATGCGAGGCGCATGAACAGGTTCTCGTTCTTCACGGCGACGCGCACCGAGGAGAGCATCAGCAGCGCGAACAGCGCCAGGAGCACGACCGCGCCCAGAAACCCGAAGGTCTCGCTGGTGAGCGCGAAGACGAAGTCGGTCTGGGCCTCGGGCAGAAAACCGGACGAGGACTGCGTGGCATTGCCGATGCCCTTGCCCAGAAAGCCGCCGGAGCCAACCGCGATGAGCGCCTGCTGGAGGTTGTACCCCTCTTCGGAAGTCGAGGATTCGGGGTCGATGAACACAAGCAGGCGGTTCATCTGGTAATCCTTGATGAGGGAGTTCGAATCACCCAGCACGCCGTCGATTATCGAGTCGGTCGCGAGGATGAGCGAGACGAGGCCGATCATGATCGCGAGCGTGGAGAGCACCCACTCCTTCTTCGCGCCGCTCATCATGATCACCACGGCGCCCGAGAAGAAGACCACAAGGCCCGATCCCAGGTCGCCTTGGATGATGACGCAGGCAAAGGGGATGAAGAGCATCCCGCAGAGCTTGATATAGTCGCGAACCGTATCGATCCTGCCGTTGTACTGCGCGGCGAGCGAGGAGATGAAGAAGATGGTGACGAGCTTCACGAGCTCGACCGGCTGATAGGTGAGTCCGATGATGGGGATTCTGATCCAGCCGGTCATGCCGTTGGCGTTGTGTGAGAGACCGGGGACGTTGGGCAAAAAGACCAGCACGATATCGATCACGAGCAGCGCGGTCGAGATGTTCTGCAGGTTCCTGAGGTCGGTGTTCCAGATCACGAGCGCCGCCGCGAAACCGAGGCCGATTCCCAGCAGATGGCGCGAGAAGGAGACCTCGGGAATGGAAAGCGAGGCCGACCACATGACCACGCAGCCGTAGGCCACGAGCCCCAGCCACGCCGCGAGCACCCCCAGGTGCACGGACTGACGGAAGCCCCCGCGCGACATGTTCATCGTCTTGTTGACGCGCTTCAAGCTGCTCGCGTTCGAGCGGGCTGCGCGCGATGCCGTCGCCATCAAATCCCTCCTCTCAGCGAACGCCCGATTCATAGGACGTATAGGTATCCGGTGAGTTGTAGATATGGCCCAGAACGTCTCGCACGGCGATGAGCGCGGTATCCGAGCCGCCGCCGCCCTGCTCCAGCACGGCGGTAACGACGTACTTTGGGTCGTCGGCCGGCGCGTAGGCGCAGAACCACGCATAGTTGTCCTCGCCCGTCTTCTCGCCCGTACCCGACTTCCCCGCGACCTCGACGGGCAGCGAGCTGAAATGCCGCGCGGTATCCGTGCTCGTCACGTAGATCACATCGTGCAGACCGGCCTTCACGAGGGCGAGATCGGCATCGGAGTTGATCTTCGCCGTGAGACGCTCCTTGGTGCCGGTCTCGTTGTAGCGGTACGCGTCGCCCTCGCCGGTGCGCGAGACCGCGGAGTAGAACACATGCGGGGTGAGCTCCTTGCCCCCCATGGCGATGCCCGCGTAGACGGTCGCCATCTGAATCGGCGTGACCAGGATATCGCCCTGGCCGATAGCGAGGTTCGTCATGTCGCCGGGGTTCCACGAGCGGTCTTCGGAGGACCAATCGGAGAAGTAGCGCTCCTTCCACGCGGCGTCGGGCACGCGGCCCTCGCCCTCGCTCGGCAGGTCGATCCCCGTGGGCGAACCCAGGCCCCAACGCCGGAACATCTCCTGCATGCCCTCGGGGTTATCGGGGTTGTAGTAGAAATCGTGCCCGATATCGTAGAAAACCGGGTCGCAGGAATGGGCGATGCCGCCCTGCAGGTTCTGGGTCCCGTGCCCGGTCTCCAGCCAGCAGGCCTGGCCGTTCTCCTCGCCGTTGCCCGTCCACCAACCGGTGCACACCGTGGTGCGCGTCGAGGAGTAGATGCCGTATTCGAGCGCCGCCAGCGAGGTCAGGCTCTTGATCGTCGAGGCGGACATGTACTGGCCCGAGATGGCGCGGTTGAGCATGGGGTTGCCGGAGTCCTCGCCGTTCAGCGCCTCCCAATCGTCATTCGAGATGCCGCCGATGAACACCGACGGGTCGAAGGTCGGCGCGCTCGCCATGCCCAGCACCTCGCCGGTGGTGCAATCGAGGCAGATGCAGGCGCCGGCTCCGGCGTTGACCATACCCTGCTGCTTGGCGGACTCGATCGCGTGGTTGAGGCCCGACTCGCAAGCCTGCTGGATCGCGAGGTCCAACGTGAGACGGATATCGGAGCCGGCGCTCGCGGGGACGGCCCCGGCCTCGCTCATCACGTTGCCGAACGCGTCGACGGTGACCGTCTGCTCGCCCTTGATCCCCTGCAGGACGCTCTCGTACTCGTACTCGACGCCCGCCTGCCCCACGGTGTCACCCGAGGTGTAGGTGATGGCCCCCTCATCCAAGGAGCTCGCCGCCTCCTCCTGCGCGGCGAGCTGCCCCTGGGTCACGGTGCCGGTATAGCCGAGCACGTGCGCCGCGAGCGTACCGTAGGGGTACTGGCGCTCGGTTCGCTCGTCGACATAGAGCCCGGCGAAGACGCCCGCGTGCTCCTGGATGTAGGCGATCGTGGAGCGGCGCACATCGGTGGCGATGGTGTGACGGGCCTGGGCCCCCTCGGTGTTGTCCTGGATGTTGCGCAGCGCCGCGACATAGGGCATGCCCAGCACGTTCGCCACGTGGCGCACGAGGACGGGATCGTCCGCGACGTCGCGGTAGGCGGTGACGGCGAGCGAGGCGCGATTGGTGACGAGCGCCACGCCGTTGCGGTCGAGGATGCGCCCGCGCGGCGCGGGCGTGGTGACGGTCCTGGTCTGGTTCTGCTCGGACAGCGTGTCGTAGTAATCCGAGCTCACCATCTGCATGCTCCAGAGCTTTGCGACGAGCGCGCCGAACATCGCGACGACGCCCGCGGTGAGCATGGTGAAGCGGCCCTTGAAGGCGACGCCCGTGGTGTTGCCGTCGCCCTCGGAGGCGCGCGGGCGCGTGCCGTCGGCCGTATCGAAGGTGAACTTGCCGGAATAGCCGCGCATGAACAGGACCGACCCCACGATCACGACCATAAGGACGATACCCGCTAAGACGACGATGAGCTGAGCGTCCATATCAGCCCACCACCTAGCGTACCTGCTTGAAGCGCGAGCCGCGTCGGTGCGAGAACCCGGCGCGGCCGCCGCCCTCGAACGAACCCATGAGGACGACGAACACCAGCGAGACGGCGACCGAGAGCACCGCGGTCAGAAGGCCCCTGCCGAAGAGCGCGGCCACGAAATCGCCCTCGACGCCCATGAGGAAGAGGATGAGCCCGTAGACGAGCGAGACCGACAGCCCGTAGATGGCGAGATACTGCACCGAGCGCCCGGTAAGGCCCGACCCCGCCATGCCGACGATCGAGGAGAGCAGGAAGGTGGACACGGTCATGATGAGCGCCATGAGGCCGATGGGGACCGGAGCGGTGAGGTCGTAGAAGAGCCCGCAGAAGAAGCCGACGTAGGCGGAGCGGTTCGTATCGCCCGACAGGGCCTGGGCCCCGGCGAAGGCGAGCAGGAAGTTCACCCGGCCACCGAAGATGGAGATCTGCGGCCCGAGCGCGACCTGCAGCACGAGCGCGACGATAGCGAAGATGATGACGGATTGGCGCCCACGCGCCGGATCGCGAAGTTCCATGGCGCCTCCCCTACTGCGATTCCTGCTCGGATTCGGCGGCCTCGGCTTCCTCTTCCGCAACCTGCTCGCGCGACGAGCCCTGGGGAGCGTCGTTGGCAGCGGCGATATCCTCGTCAGATGCCGCCTGCTCCTCGGTGAGCGAGGTGATGACCAGGACCTCCTCGTTGTTCTCCGCACGTGAGGCCGGACTCACCGTGATCGTGGCGTAGGTGGCGTTCGCCTCGACCGTGACCGAGGACACGGTACCCAGAAGAAGCCCCTTCGGATACACGCCGCCGATACCGGAGGTGATGATGAGGTCGCCCTCCTCCACATCGGCGTCGGCGGAGACGTAATCGAGCCTGAGGGTCCCGTCCGCCTGCCCGCGCAGCATGCCCTGAGCGCGCGACGCCTGCACCATGGCGGAGATACCGGAATTCTCATCCGTGGCGAGGCGAACGGTCGCGGTGGTGGCAGATACCTCGACGACCTGCCCGATGACGCCCGCCGAGTTGGTGACCGGCATGTTGACGTCGATGCCGTCGGCGGTGCCCTTGTCGATCGTGACCGTCTGCGACCAGGCATCGGTCGACTCGCCGATGATGCGCGCAGCCGTCGATTGCAGGTTGTAGGTGGAGCGAAGCTCGAGAAGGCCCTCGAGGCGCTCGGCGGCGGCATCCGCCTCCGACAGCTCGGCGACGCGGCTCTTCAGCTCGGCGTTCTCTCGCTCCAGCTGGTCCAGGGTCTCGCGGGAGGCGGTAAGATTGCCCAGCACGTTACCCATGCCCTGGAAGGGCGTGGCGACCGCCGAACCTACGATGCGCACCGGCGTCGACACGGTCGACACGACCGAGCGCACCCCATGCAGCATCCCCGCGTCCCCCTCGCGGATATAGAACGTGAGGAGCACGACCGAGATGATGCTGAAGATGATGAGCGGCCGCACGCCACTTGCCTGACGGCGCGCACCGAAGTTATACGAGCTGCCCTGTTTGCGTGGCAAGAGCGATGCCTCCTTTAGGCGCTGCTCTGGACGAAACCGCCGTCGAACGCATTGGCCTCGAGCACGCGGGCGCAACCGTTCACGACGTTATCGAGCGCCGTGGGGCTCACGTTGACCGAGACACCGGTCTCATCGCGCAGGCGGACATCGAGCCCGCGCAGCAGCGCACCGCCGCCGGTCAGCAGGATGCCGTAGTACATGAGGTCGGAGGCGAGGTCGGGCGGCGTGGCGTCGAGAGCGTCCTTGACGGCCTTGGTCATCTCGTCGAGCGGCTTCTGCAGCGCGCGGCGGATCTCCTCGCTCTCGATGCGCACGGTCTTGGGCAGGCCGGAGATGACGTCGCGGCCGTTGACCTCGACATCGAGCTCGTCTTTGAGCGGTACGGCCGAGCCGACCTTGATCTTGATGTCCTCTGCCGTGCGCTCGCCGATCGCGAGGTTGTAGGCGTCGCGGACGTGCGAGAGGATCGCCGAGTCGAACTCGTCACCCGCAACGCGGATGGAACGCGAGACGACGATACCGCCCATGGCGATGACGGCGACCTCGGTGGTGCCGCCACCGATATCGATGACCATGGACCCGGTGGGCTCCTCCACGGGGAGGTCGGCGCCGATGGCCGCGGCCATGGGCTCCTCGATGAGGTACGCCTGCCGTGCTCCGGCCGAGATGGTGGCCTCGAAGACGGCGCGCTTCTCGACCGAGGTGACGCCCGAGGGCACGCACACCACCACGCGCGGGCGCGGCGTCCAGGGATAGCGCTTCTCGCTCGCCTTATCGATGAAGTAGCGAAGCATCGCCTCGGTCACGTCGAAGTCGGCGATGACGCCGTCCTTGAGCGGTCGGACCGCGACGATGTTGCCGGGCGTGCGACCGAGCATGCGCTTGGCCTCGATGCCCACGGCGAGGATGCGCTCATCGTTCTTGTCGATGGCGACGACGGAGGGCTCGCGTATGACGATACCCTTGCCGCGCACCGACACCAGGGTGTTCGCGGTGCCGAGGTCGATGGCGAGATCGCCATCGTACTGGCCGAACAGCATATCCATCAAAGAAAACATGCGACTCCTACGAAAACGCGCTTCGTGCGCCCTTAAGTGTAGGGCACCGCGCCCCGACCGCGAGCGGCACGGGGCGCCATGGAGCAAATTACATAAGCGTTAGGCAGCGTTGGACTCGGCGGCAGCATCGTCTGCAGCGGAGGCGTCGTCGGCAGAGGCACCGTCCGACGCGTCAGAGGCACCCTCGTCGGACGCGGCGTCCGAATCCGCGGCGCCCTCGTCGACCGTGGCATCGTCGAGCGGGGCCGAATCGCCCGCGGAGTCACCATCCGCAACCGAGGCGTTGCTGTGGAGCTCGATCGAGGAGACCGCCCAACCGATGTGGTTGGAGCTGCGCACGAACGTCACGTCGTAGCGGACCTCGCCGCCCGACGAGAGCCTCGCGGTGACGAGCGCCGCGGACTCGGTCATGGACTGGTCCATGTTGTCGATCTGCGCGCTGGCGCCGTCGGGCACCGTGGAGACCACGAGCGACTTGGCGCTCTCGGAGAGGTTCGGATCGAGGTAGTCGGCTGCGGCATCGACGTCGCCGTTCGCCGCGAAGACACCGTTCAGGGCATCCTGCTGCGAAGGGAATCCCAGACCGCGGGTGTAGGCGAAGACGAGCCCGCCGGCGGCGAGAAGCAGAAGCACGATCAAGACGATGAACACCTTGAGGCCCGTGTGGCGGCGCTTGCGGCGGACCTTCATGTCTTTGCGATCCTGCTCCACGAGCTCGCTCTCGGAAAGCGTGAAGAAACCCGTGTCGGACGGATCGGGCATGAAGGCGCCGGACTTACCCAGCGGGTCGAGCGGATCGACGCCCCCGGGGACGCCC
The DNA here is from genome assembly GCA_949294785.1 of uncultured Collinsella sp. Classification (GTDB taxonomy): domain Bacteria; phylum Actinomycetota; class Coriobacteriia; order Coriobacteriales; family Coriobacteriaceae; genus Coprousia. Next base: position 28,334 of record CASFIQ010000016.1, on the reverse strand, counting down.
TGGGTCGAGGAGACGGCCATGGCGTTCTGGGCGGAAGCGGCAGCAAGCTGGTCCTGAGCGCGCGCGAGATCGTCCGCCTGCTCGGGGGTGAGCTGGTAGATGCCGTCGGCGGTGGCGGTCATGAAGGCGTCCACGGCATCTGCGGGACGCCCTGCCGCGGCGAGCGCCTGGCCGAGGCCGGCATTGATGGAACGGGTGTCGTCGCGGGGCGTGGCGAAATCGAGTGCGGTGCGGTAGGACTCGACCGCGTCACCGGGGCGGCCGAGCTTGACGAAGCACGCGCCGAGCTGCGCGAGCGCGCTCGAGGGAGCGGGGTTCGCGGTATCGATGGCCGCCTGGCGAAACGCCGTTCCCGCCTCGGCGTAGCTGCCGCGGGCGAGCAGCGCCTGACCGAGGCCGAGATAGGCCTTGTACGGCGTGGCATAGGAGGCGTCGCGGGTCGCGTCGCTGAAGCTCTGGACGGCGTCCTCCAGATCGCCGGAGGCGGCGTAGGCCTTGCCCTGGTTGGTGAGCAGCGCACCGCGCTTCCCGTAGGAGGCGTCGTTCAGCGCCTGAGCGTAGGCCACCGCGGCATCGCGATAGAGACCGAGCTTCATGAGGGCGTTGCCGCGCAGGTGATCGACCTCGCCCGAGACCTCGGACGGGTCCTTGGCGGCGTTGAACATCTGGACGGCAGCGGAGTAATCACCCGCGCGGTAGGCGGCGCGTGCGTGCTCGAGGTACTGTGCGTTCACGGTTACTCCTTATCATCGGCGTGCACGATCTCGACGTGCACGATCTCGTCTCCGGCGCGCAGCTGGGAGATGACGTCCTTGCCCTCGATGGTGCTCCCGAAGACGGTGTACCCGCTGTCGAGCGCATGCTGGGCGCCCAAGCAGAAGTAGAACTGCGAGCCCGCGGAATCGGGGTGCTGGGAGCGCGCCATGGCGAGCGCGCCGTCCTCGTGGCTGTTGCGCGGATTGGTCGCGAACTCCGCCTTGATGCAGTAACCCGGACCGCCCGTTCCGGGCATGCCCTTGGGACCGGGGCGTCCGGCGGCGACGTCCTCGGGTGCCATATCGCGCGTATTGGGGTCCCCGCCCTGGATCACGAAGCCGGGGACATAGCGATGGAACTTCAACCCATCGTAGAAACCCATGGTGGCGAGCTCGCAGAAGTTCGCCACGTGGATAGGAGCGCCCTGGCCGTCGAGCTTCACGCGGATGGTGCCGCGCGAGGTCTCCATGACGGCGACCTCATCGCCCGTGACCGGGAACTCCGGTTGGTAGAGCTCTCTTCCGAATCCGAACATGCCGAGTCCTCCCTTGGGCATCGAGACATATCGGATTCATTCTAGCAGCAACACCGGGCGATTCATGAATTCGGCACGCGGAGCCGCTACTTTGCCGCCGGGTACCAGGAGCTGTAATTCTGCTCGAACAGCACAAGGTTCTCGTTCTGCCCGGTCGCATCGAGCTCGTCGCGCAGCGGCTGCAGGATCTCGCTCTCGTGGGCGGACATCGACTCCCCCTCGGGCACGGCGAGCGAGATGTCCCATGACCGGCAGAGCACATCCACGCGGTTATACATCCAGCCGGCAAGGGTCTTCAGATGGTCGAGGTCCTCGGCGTAGACCGAGTCATGGGCGAGTTCTATGGCGTCGAGCTCGTCGATGGTGGCCTGTACCTGATCGCGCAGGTCGTAGGCGCTCTTGGAGGCCTCCTCGCGAGCCGAGCGGTCCCTCAGCAGGTACGAGCCGTTGTAGACCGTCACCACATCGCCCAGGGGATCTTGAAACGCACCGATCTGCTCCCAGAGCGCCGCGAGGGTCTCCTGCGCGCGGTCATCGGCGAGAACGCTGTCATCAGCCACCTGGGCCGGGCCCTCGTCCTCGGCGGCATCGTCCGCGCTCCCCTGCCCAGCATCGTCGGCATCCTCCTCGGAGGGCGAGGTCGCCGCGGCACCCTGACGCGACGGGAACATGTCCGACGCGGCGTCGTCGATCGACTGATAGACGCCGGGCATGACCCCGGCGGGGTCGGCGGCGAGGAAGTAGATGCCGATGCCGATGAACGCGGCGGCGAGGCACCGTAGCACCAGCTTGCCCTTGCCCGAACCATTTGCGTGATAGGGGTCTGCCGCCGCATCCCGCTCCGCACCCGACGCGGCCTTTGCCGAGGCGGATTTCGCGCGACCGTCAGCAAAGGCGCCGGGATCGATCCGGAGCTCGGTGGTGTGGTCCGCGTCGAGGCTCTCGGTCAGCACCTGAGCCGCCGAGGTGCGCGGGGGCACGGGCGCATCGACGGCACCGTCCTGCAGCTTGGGGAAACTCGCCGTCTTGCCGGCGGCGAGGTCGCTCGCCGCCGCATCGACCGACAGGATCCCCGGGGCGGGCCTGCCGCATTTGGGGCAGGTGCGGTCATGGGAGGAGAGGCGGGCGCCGCAGCCCTCACAGTACACGAAGTCGGCGTGCCGCGCGGGCTCGGCGTCAACGTATCCACCGCAGTGCGGGCAGACGGTCGATGTGTCCTCGATCTTCTTCAGGCAATGCGGACAGATCACGGCTTGGCCTTTCTACTCCTGGTCCTTCGGGCGCGCGATAAGGCGCTCAAGCACATAGGGCAGAATACCACCCCGGCGGAAGAACGCGGCCTCTTCCGGCGTGTCGACGCGAACCCGCATGGGAAAAACAAGAGGCTCGGCGCCGTCGCGGCGCGCGGTCACCCGGGCACGGCGCGGAAACGTTGACGCCGAAGCCTCGAGGTCGATATCGATCCACTCCGTTCCGTCCAATCCCAAGCCGGCCGCGTTCGCACCCTCCTCGAACTCGAGCGGCAAGATCCCCATACCCACGAGGTTGGACCGGTGGATGCGCTCGAAGCTCTCGGCGAGAACAGCGCGCACGCCCAGAAGCGCGGGGCCCTTCGCGGCCCAGTCGCGCGAGGATCCCGAGCCGTACATGCGCCCGGCGATGACGACGAGCGGGATGCCCGCCGCACGCGCCGACTGGGCCGCATCGAACACCGAGGTGATGCTGCCCTGGACCGGATCGAGGGTCCAACCGCCCCGCTTGCCGCCGGCAAGCGCGTTCTCCAGGCGGATGTTCGCGAACGTCCCGCGCATCATGACCTCATGGTTGCCGCGCCGGGAGCCGTATGAGTTGAAGTCGGCGTCGGCGACCCCGTGCTCGCGCAGATAGCGCGCGGCGGGAGAGTCCGGCGCGATCGTCCCCGCCGGGGAGATGTGGTCGGTGGTGACGAAATCACCCAGGTGCACGAGCGCCCGCGCGCCGGCGATGCGAAGCCGCTCGTTGTCGGGCACATCCTCCAGAAACGTCGGCCGGCGCACATAGGTGCTCGTCGGATCCCACGCGTACGTGGCACTGCGCGCGCTTGCGATCCGGTCCCACGCCTCCCCGCCATGGAACAGGTCCGCACGGGCGTGCACGAAGAGCTCCGGATCGAGGTGCTCCGCAAGATAGGCTGCCACCTCGGCATCGGAGGGAAGGAGGTCGGATAGCGTCACCGGGCCGTTCGCCCCCTGGCATACCGGCTCGCGGGTGAGGTCGATATCGACGGTGCCGGCGAGGGCGTAGCACACGACGAGCGCCGGCGCGCACAGGTAGTTCTGGACGACGGACGGGCTGATGCGCCCCTCGAAGTTGCGGTTGCCCGACAGCACGCTCGTGAGCTCGACCTCATCGGAGACCTCCTCGATCGCGGCGTCGAGAGGCCCGGAGTTGCCGATGCAGCTCATGCATCCGAATCCGCAGACGGCGAAACCGAGCTTGTCGAGGGCGTCGCCGAGCCCGCCGGCAGCGAGGAGCGCGGCGGTGGCATGCGAGCCGGGGGCGAGGACGCGCTTCACCCAGACCGGCACCCGGCATCCGAGCTCGACCGCGCGCCGCGCGACGAGGCCCGCCGCGACCATCATGGCGGGATCGGTCGCAGTGGTGCAGCTCGTGATCGCCGCAAGGCCGATCGCACCGTGACGGAGCTCGACCGTCTCGCCGCCAAGCCGGCACGCGGCGGCGATGCCGGGCTCCCTCCCGTGCGCGGCGAGTGCATCGCGGAAACGGCGCCTCAGGCCCGAGACGCCCACGCGATCATGCGGGCGCGAGGGCCCGGCAAGCGAGGGCTCGATCGCGGAAAGGTCGATCTCGACGATGCGGCTGTACGCGAGCGCCTCGCCATCCACGCGAAGCAGCCCCTGGGCATCGAGATAGGCGCGCGCCAGCTCGCGCTCCCCCTCGGGCCGGCCGAACGACGCGAGCAGCTCAAGCGAGCGCTCGTCGGGAGGGAAGAAGGTCGCGGTGGCGCCGTATTCGGGCGTCATGTTCGCGATCGTCGCGCGCTGCGTGCCGGTCAACGTGGCCGCCCCCGCACCGAAGCACTCGACGATCTGGCCCACGACGCCCTCGGCCCGCAGCCGCTCGGCGAAGACGAGGGCGGCGTCCATCGCGCTCACGCCCTCGGCGAGCGAGCCCGTGAGGCGAACGCCCACCACGGGCGGAACGAGCATCGAGATGGGCTGTCCCAGCGCCGCGGCCTCGGCCTCGATGCCGCCGACACCCCACCCGAGCACACCGAGCCCGTTGGCGGTGGTGGTATGCGAGTCCGTCCCCACCAGCGAATCGAAGTAGACCCAGGGCTCCCCCGCGCCCTCGCCCGTCCAGGCGATCTTGCACAGGCATTCGACGTTCAGCTGGTGGCAGATACCCCGACCGGGCGGTACGATCTCGACGTTATCGAAGCTCTCGGCGCTCCATTTCAGGAAGGCGAAACGCTCGGCGTTGCGAGCGGCCTCGATGCGCGCGTTCTCGCTCGCCGCCGCCGGACACGAGACGACATCGGCGCAAACCGAGTGGTCGATGATGAGCGCGCAGGGGATCTCGGGGTTGACGAGCGCGGGGTCGGCACCTGCCGCCAGGGCGCCGTCGCGCATCGCGGCAAAATCGCAGAAGACCGGAACGCCGGTGAAATCCTGGAAGAGCACGCGCGCGGGCATGAACCCGATCTCGCGCGCCGCGCCGCGGCCGAGCCCGGCGTCGATCACCGACGCCGCCGCCCGGGCGGCCGCCTCCTCATCCGGAGCGTTGCGCACGACGTTCTCCAGCAGCACGCGCAGCGCCACCGGAAGGTGCGCGGCATCGGGGAACGCGGAGAGGTCGATGTAGCGATAGCGGCATCCCGCCGCCTCGAGCGTACCCACATACGCGGATGAGGTGTTCAAGCTGTTCATGGTTCTCCCCTCGATCGGGCGACCGTTCGGTGCAACCGATGCCGCAAGGTGCGGACGGCTCACCCCATCCTATCTTTTTTCCGTCCCGGCATCGTGACCTTGATGCCGTCTGCCGATTTGGTAACACGGCGCCGGCGTGCAGCCGGCGGGCGCGCGATGGCATCGGAGCGCGCAGGCTCGGTCTCGCCGACCGAGCGCGCGGCGGAGGCCTCGGACTCTGCGGCACGCGCGGGGTGCGTGTCCGCGGACCGGTTGAAGCGCGACCGTAAGCGCATCACCATGCGGCGCGGGGCGGAGCCGGTCGAGGTGACCTCGCGCGAGGCGCCGTGGCGAAGGCGAACGCGCACCCCGCGCCCGAACCCGGTGGCCGAGCGCCTGCCCGCAGCCGATGCGGAGTCCATCCAGGCAGCGAGCCGAAAGAAGAGCGCACAGCAACCCGCCACGATCAAGATGAGGAAGACGACCATAGAGGTCCGCATCGCGGCGATCGAGAACAGGTCGGGGAACCCGATGATGCCCACGCAGAGGCCGACCACGATCGAGGCGAGGAGCGCCGCGCGCACGGGCGTGAACGGCTGCGAGATGCGCCAGATGAGGCAGATCCCCACGGAGCTCGACGTCACGAGGCACATGGTGGAGAGCACCGCGTGGTCGTATCCCATAAGAGCCGCCGCCGCCATGCACAGGCAGCTCGCGCAGATGACCGAGATCGACGCCGGCAGCGCGCGCTTGACGACGTTGGCGAGAAACGACCCCTCGACGCGGGCCCGGTTGGCCTCGAGACCCAGCACGAAGCCGGGATAGCCGATGCAGAAGAAGTTGATGAGCGTCATCTGGATCGGTTGGAAGGGATAGGGCGGGAAGGCGATGCAGATCGCCGCGAGGCCCATGGAGAAGAGCGTCTTAGTGAGGAAGAGCGCGGCGGACCGCTGGAGGTTGTTGATCGAGCGGCGCCCCTCGGCGACGACGGCCGGCATGCTGGCGAAGTCGTTGTTGACGAGCACGATCTCCGCCACGTTGCGCGCGGCGTCCGATCCCGCCGCCATGGCGACCGAGCAATCCGCCTCCTTGAGGGCGAGAACATCGTTCACGCCGTCGCCGGTCATCGCGACCGTGTGCCCGCGCCGCTTGAGCGCGACCACGAGCTCGCGCTTCTGCTGCGGGGTGACGCGGCCGAAAACATGGTAGCGCTCGACGGCCGCATCGATCTTCTGGGGGCTATCCAGCGTCGTCGCGTCCACATAGGCATCGGCGCCCGGAACGCCCACCACGCGCGCGATCGAGGATACGGTCCGCGGGTCGTCCCCGGAGATGACGTTGAGCTCGACCCCCTGGTCGCAGAAGTACCCGATGGTCTCGGCGGCGGAGGCGCGGATCTCATCGCGGATCGTGACGAAGCCGAGCACGCGCGGCTCCCCCACCATGTCGCCATCGTCCGTGAAGCCGTCAACCTGGGCCGCGACGAGCACGCGGCAGGTATCGGCAAGGCGCGCGACATCCTGCTCGACCTCGGCGAACGCATCGGGAGAGAGCACGAACTGCGCCGCACCCATCACATAACTCGCATGCGCGAACGAGGCGCCGCTCCACTTCTTGGCGGACGAGAAGGGCACCACGCGCACCGGCTGCTCACGGGGGACGTCGCGCGAGGCGTAGTAGTCGATGAGCGCCTTGCAGGTTTCGTTGGCATCGGCGGCGGTCGCCTGGGCGATGTTGGCGAGCGCGAAGTCGATCGGTGCCACCCGCTCATCCGCATCCGGAGCGGCGCTCCCCCGCCCTCGGTCGATCCCGACCGGGTAGATGCCCTCGACCTCCATGCGGCCCGAGGTGATCGTGCCCGTCTTATCAAGGCAGAGCACGTCAACCCGTGCGAGCGTCTCGATGCAGTAGAGCTGTTGCGCAAGCACCTGGCGGCGCGCCAGGCGCGCGGTCGCGATCGCGAGGACCGATGAGGTGAGCAGCACGAGGCCCTGCGGGATCATGCCCAGCAGCGCGCCCACGGTCGAAAGAATCGCCGCCGAGACGGCGGCGCGGGCATCGGGCCCCGAGAACATCCAGCTGATGATGCCGCCAGATGCGCCCGAAGAGGACTCCGCCAGGCTCGCCCACGCACCGTACGGCTCCTGGATGCTCGACCAGAACAGCGCGATGCCCAACGGGAGCATGATCACGCTCGCGAAGCGCACGATCGCGTTCAGCGCGTTCATGATCTCGGAGTTGACCTTCTTCACATATTTGGCCTCGTTATTGATCTTCGCCACGTAGTTGTCGGCGCCCACATGCACCACGCGCGCGTAGACCAGGCCGGAATCCAGGAAGCTTCCGCTCATGAGCTCCGATCCGGGGTCTTTTTTGATCAGGTTGCTCTCGCCCGTGAGCAGGCTCTCGTTCACCTGGGCGCTGCCTAAGACCACGACGGCGTCAGCCGGGATCTGATCCCCGCGCCCCAGCTTCACCACATCGTCGAGGACGATCTGGTCCAGATCGAGCTCGACTTCGGAGCCGTCGCGGATGCAGGTGGCCTTTTTGGTGGCGAGGAGGGTGAGCTTGTCCACCAGACGCTTGGATCGCAGGCTCTGAACGACTCCGATCAGGGTGTTGAGCAAGACGATAAGCAGGAAGGTGAGGTTCTTGAATGAGCCCGTGATGACGACGAGCACGGCGAGCACCACGTTGATCAGGTTGAACAGAGTGAGCAGGTTCTCGAGGACGAGCTCGCGAACCGTCTTGGTCTTGAGCTCCATGTTGAGGTTGACCTTGCCCTGGGCGACGCGCTCCGCCACCTCGGCGGAAGTGAGTCCGGAAAGCGGCGGCTCCCCCGCGCCTCGGGGATCACCCGACGCATCGGATCGCTGGTCCATGAGGCCTCCATCGTGTCGACAACGTTTTCAAGTATGCCCCAAGAAAACCCCGTCGGCGAGCATCGGGGCCAACCCTCAGCAAAAGAGCAAGGGCAGCGGGACCGCCGGTATCGGGCAGCGGGACCGCCGGCCAACAGATCCATTGCGGCGCCCAGCGATACGAGTATAATGACCCTTGCACCATGTCCCGTTAGCTCAGCTGGATAGAGCGTCTGCCTCCGGAGCAGAAGGTCACAGGTTCGAATCCTGCACGGGACACCACGCGAGCATCAGGGCGGCGGCCACCTGGGTCGCCGCTTTTTTCTTCGACCTCCAGCCCCCTTTTCGCCGTGTCGCGCCTCGTCGAGCATCAGGGCGGCCATCTCCGCCCCATCGCCTTCTTCACGACGCGGCAACGTTAATTAGATGTTGCACCCGATGTCGCATGCATCGCGCGTCTCCCGGTGAGCTACCATGGTCCAACTTGCACAGGGCCGCAGGGTACGCGCCCGCAGGTGGCCGCGCATCGGGCGGAAAACGACGAACGGGAGACGCATATGATCGCCATTCTCAAGAAGACCGCGGACGAAGGCTCCGTCAGGCACCTCGTCTCCTGGATCGAGAAGAAGGGCCTTGAGGCCCACGTGAGCCGCGGAGCGAACGAGATCGTGATCGGCCTCGTGGGCGACACCACGCTTATCGACCCCTTCCTCTTGGAATCAATGGATATCGTGGAGCGGGTGCAACGCGTCTCCGAGCCCTTCAAGAAGGCGAACCGTAAGTTCCATCCCGAGGACAGCGTGATCGACTGCGGATTCGGGACCAAGATCGGCGGCGGCAACTTCCAGGTGATCGCCGGCCCCTGCGCGGTCGAGGGAGAGAACCTCATCCGAATCGCCCGGCGCGTGAAGCAGGCCGGTGCGACCATGCTTCGCGGCGGGGCCTACAAGCCGCGCACCTCCCCGTACGCCTGCCAGGGCATGGGCGAGGCGGGGCTCGAGCTTCTGCTCGAGGCGCGCGCGGAGCTGGATATGCCGATCGTCACCGAGGTCATGGACCCGCGCGACGTGGCGCTCTTCGTCGAGAAGCGAGTCGACGTCATGCAGATCGGCGCCCGCAACGCGCAGAACTTCCCGCTGCTCAAAGAGGTCGGCAAGACGAACGTTCCGGTGCTTTTGAAGCGCGGTCTCTCCGGCACGGTCGACGAGCTCCTCATGGCGGCGGAGTACATCATGAGCGAGGGCAACGACCGGGTCATCCTGTGCGAACGCGGCATCCGCACCTTCGAGACCCGCACGAGAAACACCTTCGATCTGAACGCCGTGCCGGTCATCCACTACCTGTCGCATCTGCCGGTCGTGGCCGACCCCAGCCATGCGACCGGCTACACGCGCTACGTTGCACCCATGGCGCTTGCCGCCTGCGCCGGCGGAGCCGACGGCCTCGAGATCGAGGTCCACGACGACCCCACCCATGCGTGGTCCGACGGGGCGCAGGCGCTCACGCCCGACCAGTTCGACGAGCTCATGGAGCGCATCCGCATCATCCGCGGCGCCATCGCGCCCGAGGCGGTGCGGTGATGGCGGCCGCATCCGCCGCGCAAACGGTGGGGATCATCGGCCTGGGCCTCATCGGGGGCAGTTTCGCCCGCGCGTACCGGCAGGCGGGTTGGCGCGTCCTGGCAGACGATGTGGACGAGGATGCGCTCGGCGCGGCCATAATCGAGGTGGTCGAGAATCGTTTGTCAGACGACGACCTCCCCTCCTGCGACCTTATCGTCCTCGCGGCGTATCCCGAGGCGTGCACCCGCTGGCTCGAAGACCATGCGGATGCACTCGGCGCCATCGGCGCGGCCGGACCGCTCGTCATCGACGTCGCGGGCGTCAAGCAGAAGATCTGCGAGCGCGCCTTCCCCCTTGCCCGCCGTTCGGGGTTCGCCTTCCTGGGAACGCACCCCATGGCGGGAACCCATCATTCCGGCTTCGCGCACGCACGGTCGGACCTCTTTCAGGGCGCACCGATCGTGCTCGTCCCGCCCGCGCTGGACGACATCGCGCGCCTCGAGCTCCTCGACCGCGCTCACATGCTGCTCGCCCCCTGCGGGTTCGGGACTTTCAGCGTCACCTCGCCCGAGGAGCACGACCGCATGATCGCGTTCACGAGCCAGCTTGCGCACGTGGTCTCGAACGCGTACGTGAAAAGCCCCACCGCGCAGGCGCACCATGGCTTCTCCGCGGGGAGCTACCGCGACCTCACCCGCGTGGCGCACCTCAACCCCTCGATGTGGGCGGAGCTCATGATCGAGGACGCGGGGTTTCTCTCGCACGAGATCGATCTGCTCATCAGGGAGCTCGAGCGCTACCGCGACGCGCTCGAAGCGGGCGATTGCGAGCGGCTGCGCCGGCTCCTCGCCGAGGGGGACCGCATCAAGCGCGCGCTCGACGACCGCGCCTCCGATTGAGACGGCGCCACCGCGCCCGCAAGCACCCCTGCAGCATCCAAGATGAAAGGACCGGGATACCCAATGCAGACCATCCGCGTCACCACCGGGAGGCCCTATGACGTCGTCGTGGGGACGCGCCTGCTCGAGCAGGCGGGCGCGCGCATCCGCGCCGTGTGCGGCGGGGACGCCGCCGTCATCGTGACCGATTCCAACGTGGGGCCGCTGTACGCCCGCATCGTCGAGGAGAGCCTTGCCGGATCGGGCTATCGCGTGCGCGCGATCGAGTTCCCCGCCGGCGAGGAGCATAAGCGCGCGGAGACCTACCTCGCCATCCTCGATGCGATGGCGGAGGCTGAGCTCGACCGGTCGTCGGTGGTCGTCGCCCTCGGCGGCGGGGTGACCGGCGACGTCGCGGGGTTCGCCGCGGCGACCTACATGCGCGGAATCGACCTGGTGCAGATGCCGACGAGCCTGCTTTCCATGGTGGACTCCTCCGTCGGGGGAAAGACCGCGATTGATCTGGCGCGCGGCAAGAACCTCGTCGGCGCCTTCTGGCAGCCGCGCCTGGTCCTCGCCGACGTGGGATGCCTGGGCACGCTTTCCCCGGAGCAGTTCGCCGACGGCTGCGGCGAGGTGGTGAAGCATGCGGTCCTCGCCGACGAGAACCTGTTCGAGATCCTCGAGCACCAGCCGCTCACCTACGAGGTGCTCCTGCGCGACCTCACCTACGTCGAGACCCTTGTGGCGCGCAACATCGAGATCAAGCGCGATGTCGTGAGCCAGGATGAGCGCGAAGGGGGCGTCCGCAAGCTCTTGAACCTGGGCCACAGCATCGGGCACGCCATCGAGGCGGCAGAGGGCTACCGCCTGGGGCACGGCACGTGTGTCGCCATGGGCCTCACCGCCATCGCGCGCGCCGCGGCGACGCGCGATCTGTGCGGCAAAGATGTTCCCGCACGCATCGAGGACCTGCTCCGGCGTCATGGGCTCAAGACGCGCACGCATCGCGACCCCGACGAGCTCTTCGCCGTGGCGCTGCACGACAAGAAACGCCGCGGGAATTCCATAGACCTGGTGATCCCTCGGCGCATCGGCGCCTGCTCGCTTGCGCAAACCGACCTCGAGACCTTCCGTGAGATCATCCGCGACGGTGTCGACGATATCTTGGAGGTGCGCCCGTGATCGCCCGCATTACCCCGTCACCGCTTTCCGGCACGGTACCGGCGATATCATCGAAGTCCATGGCGCACCGCCTGATCATCGCCGCGGCGCTCGCGAACGGATCCACCGATATCGCCTGCTCGACCACGTGCGCCGATATCGATGCGACCGTCCGCTGCCTCGAGGCGCTGGGTGCGCGCATCGAGCGGACCGGCGAGGGGTTCCGCGTCTCCCCCGTCCCGAAGAGCCGCGAGCACGGGATCCTCGCCGCGTGCAAGGGCGCGGTGCTCGATTGCGGCGAGTCGGGGTCCACGCTTCGCTTCATGCTGCCCGTCGCCTGCGCGCTGGGTGCGGACGCCACGCTCACCGGCGCGCAGCGGCTCGGCGAGCGCCCGCTCGGCCCGCTGGCTGACGAGCTCGTCGCCGGCGGCTGCAGCCTTGATGGCGCGGACGGCTTTCCCCTCGCCGAGACGGGGCGCCTGCGCCCGGGCCGTTTCGTGCTCCCCGGGGACGTGAGCTCGCAGTTCATTTCGGGGCTGCTGCTCGCCGCCCCCCTGCTGCCCGGCCGCGTCGAGGTGCTCGTCACCGGCAGGATCGAGAGCCGTCCCTATGTCGAGCTCACCTGCCGCGCACTCGCCGCATTCGGCGTCGAGGTTCGCACCGAGCGCCTGGTGGGCGCCACCGCCGAAGAGCCCCGCACGCTCTTCACCGTCGATTCCGACGGGTACCGGACCCCGAGCGCCGTGGCGGTCGAGGGAGATTGGTCGAACGCCGCCTTCTGGCTCTCCGCCGGGGCGCTCGGCACCGAGCCCATCACCGTGACGGGGCTCTCCCTCAGATCGGCCCAGGGCGACCGCAGCATACTCGCGGCGCTCTCGAGGTTCGGTGCCAAGGTGCTGCGCGGAAAGGATGCCGCAACCGTGAGACCCGATCGGCTTCAGGGATTCGAGCTCTCCGCGCGCGACGTCCCCGACCTCGTCCCCATCATGGCCGCGGTCGCCTCGTGCGCCCAAGGGACCACGGTCATACGGGACTGCGCGCGCCTGCGCATCAAGGAGTCGGATCGCCTGGAGACGGTCACCCGCGAGCTTCGCGCCCTCGGGGCGCCCGTGCGCATCGACGGGGACAGCCTGCGGATCGCCGGCAAGGAGCAGCTATCGGGCGGAGCGGTGCAGGCGCATAACGACCACCGCATCGTCATGATGGCCGCCATCGCCGCAACACGTGCCGCCGATACCGTCGAGATCCACGGTGCCGAGGCGGTGCAGAAGTCCTATCCCGCGTTCTTCGACCACTATCGGGCCCTCGGTGGCAAGGTCGAGCTCTTGGAAGGGTGATTGCGATGTCATCGTTCATCGGAGGGGCCGTGAAGGTCCAGATCTTCGGGGAATCGCATGCCTCGGCGATCGGATGCTCCATCGACGGCCTGCCCGCCGGGCTCCCGATCGACCTCGACCGGCTGCAACGGTTCCTGGACCGCCGCGCCCCGGGACGCTCCGCGACCGCGACGACCCGTCGCGAAGCGGACGCGCCGGAGTTTCTCTGCGGTCTCCTCAACGGCCATACGACCGGAGCCCCCATCGCCGCGATCATCCGGAACAGCAACACGAGAAGCGCCGACTACGCCGGCCTCAGGCGCGTCCCGCGTCCCGGCCACGCCGACTACCCCGCACGCGTTCGCTTTGGGAACTGGCACGACGTCGCGGGAGGTGGGCACTTCTCCGGGCGGCTCACCGCGCCTTTGTGCATCGCCGGCGGCATCGCGCTCCAGGAACTCGAGCGCGCGGGCGTGACCATCGCGGCGCACATCGCGGAGCTCGGCCCCGAGCGCATCTCGGACGAACCGCTTGACGCGCTCGATATGAACTCGGCGCAGCTCGCGGCGCTTGCATCGCACGGATTCCCCACCATCGACGAGCAAGCCGGAGCCGCCATGCGCGAGCGCATCCTCCGGGCCAAAGGGGACCGGGACAGCGTGGGCGGCATCATCGAATGCATCGCCTACGGCATGCCCGCCGGGATCGGCGACCCCATGTTCGACGGAATCGAGAACCGCATCGCGCGCATCGCCTTCGGGATCCCCGCGGTGAAAGGCGTGGAGTTCGGCGCTGGGTTCGAGGCCGCGCGCAAGGCCGGAAGCGAGAACAACGACCCCTTCCGCATGGAGGACGGCCGCGTGAGGTGCGCGACCAACAACGCCGGCGGGATCCTCGGCGGTCTCACCACGGGCATGCCCATCGTCTGCCGCCTCTCCGTGAAGCCCACGCCTTCGATCGGGCGCGCCCAGGAATCGGTCGATCTCGATACCGGGAGCGATACCGAGCTCACCGTAGGCGGACGGCACGACCCGGCGATCGTTCCGCGCGCCGTACCCGTCGCGGAGGCCGCCTGCGCGCTCGCGCTGCTCGATGCGCTCCTTGAAGACGGGTGCTATCCGCCCGTTCCCCCGCGAACCGGGGATATCGGAACCACCCGACCGACCGCTGACGAGAACTAGGGACCGACCATGGAACTCACCCAGGTACGCGAGCGCCTCGACCTCATCGACCGCGAGCTCTGCCGCCTCATAACCGAACGTCTCGACCTGGCGCGCGACGTCGCCGAAGCCAAACGCGGCACGGGCACGGGCATCTACGACCCCGCCCGCGAGCGCGCGAAGCTCCGCGACGTGGCGTCGCACGTGCCCGAGCGCTACCGGGCGCAGGCGATCGCCCTGTTTTCCCTCATCATGAGCCAGAACAAGGCCGAGCAGCAAAGGGTTCTCGCCGAGGGCGACCCGCAAAGCAGGTCCCGCCGCACCCGTCGCGCGCTCCACGCGGCAGATACCCCCTTCCCCGAGATCGCCTCGGTCGCCTGCCAGGGGGTCGAGGGGGCCTACAGCCAGATCGCGGCGACGCGCGTCTTCCGGGTTCCGGATATCACCTACCATGGCACCTTCGAAGGCGTGTTCCAGGCTGTTGCGGCCGGTGACGCGAACTACGGCGTGGTGCCGATCGAGAACTCCACGGCGGGCTCGGTCAACGCCGTCTACGACCTGCTCGCCGCCTATCGCTGCAAGATCGTGCGGTCCGTGCGCGTGAAGGTGGACCATAACCTGCTGGCGAGCCCGGGAACCTCGATCGAGGACGTGCGCGAGGTGTACTCGCATGAGCAGGCGCTCGCGCAGTGCGCCGGGTTCCTGGACCGCCTGGGCGCCCGCCCCCATGTGTGCGAGAACACCGCGCAGGCAGCCGAGATGGTGGCCCGCAGCGACCGCGGCGATATCGCCGCCCTCGCCTCGCATGCCTGCGCCGACCTCTACGGCCTCAAGGTCCTTGCCGCCGGCGTGCAGGATTCCGACGCCAACTACACGCGCTTCGTGGTCATCTCCTCCAAACCCGAGATCTATGCGGGCGCGACGCGGACCTCGCTCATGCTCACCCTTCCCCACGAGCCCGGCTCGCTCTACCGCGTGCTGGAACGGCTTTTCGCCCTGGACATCAACCTGGTCAAGCTGGAGAGCCGACCCATTCCGGGGCAGGACTTCGAGTTCATGTTCTACTTCGACCTCGATGCGCCCGTGGGCTCGGAATCGCTCACGACGCTTCTGGATGCGCTTGACGATGTGGCGGAGCACGTGTGGTACCTGGGAAGCTATGCGGAGGTGCTCTGATATGGCCATCGATATGACCGCGCGCCCCTACGGCGTGCTGGGCAGAAAGCTCGCCCACAGCTACACGCCCGATATCTACCGCGAGCTCGCCGATATGTTCTACGTGCGCTTCGAGCGCGAACCTGAGGACGTCGAGGACTTCATCCGCGGTAACGAATGGGAGGGCGTGAACGTCACCATACCCTACAAGCGGGTCGTGTTCGATCTGGTGGACGAGCTCACGGATGTCGCGCGGCGGCTGGGCAACGTGAACACCGTCTGCCGCACCCCCGAGGGAAAGCTCCTGGGCGATAACACCGATTACTACGGGTTCAAGACGCTCGTCGAGCACTCCGGAGTCGATGTGGCCGGCAAGCGCGTCCTCGTGTTCGGCGGGAGCGGCGGCGCGGGAACCACGAGCCGGCTCGTCCTCGAGGACCTGGGGGCCGAGGTCGTCTCCGTGGGGCGCACCGGCGAGGTCACCTACGAGGACCTGCCGCGCTTCGCGGACGCCGCGGTGGCGGTGAACGCGACGCCGCGCGGCATGTTCCCCGCATGTCCGGACGCACCCGCCGCGCTCGAGGCGCTCCCTCGCCTGGAGGCCGTGCTGGACCTGGTCTACAACCCGGCGCGCACCGGTATCATGATGGAGGCGGAGCGCCGCGGAATCCCCGCGTTCGGCGGCCTCATCATGCTCGTCGCCCAGGCGGCCGCCGCGGTACGGCGCTACACGGGCCGGGAGATCTCCCGCGAGCGCGTGGTCGAGGTGACCGAGGGCCTCTCGCGACGCGTTCAGAACATCGCGCTCATCGGCATGCCGGGCTGCGGTAAGACGTCGGTCGGCGCCGTGCTCGCCGATATCCTCGGTCGCGAGCAGGCAGACATCGACCAGGAACTCGAGCGCATGCTGGGCACGAGCTGCGAATCGTTCATCGTGAGCAGCGGCGAGGATGCCTTTCGCGCGGCCGAGACCACGTGCGTGCGCGACGTGGCGAAGCGCAGCTCGCTGGTCATCTCCTGCGGCGGCGGTGTGGTGACCCGTGACGAGAACTATCCGCTCTTGCACCAGAACAGCCTGATCGTCATGCTCAACCGCCCGCTTGAGGAGCTCTCGCGCAAGGGGCGCCCCATGACCGCCCGCCATGGCGTGGAGGAACTTGCGCGCCAGCGCATGGATCGCTATCGCGGCTGGGCGGACCTGATCGTGGACTCGCGCGAGAGCGCCACCGCGACCGCCGAGGAAATCGCCCGCATCATACAGGGCGCCGCACGGGATCGAGCCGACGCGATGGATGCCGCCGGCGATCGATAACGAAGGGAACCTCCATGAAGGCACTGGTCATAAACGGACCGAATATCAACATGCTCGGCATTCGCGAGCCGGGGATCTACGGGAGCGAGAGCTACGAGACGCTCGTCGCGCTCTGCGCCCGCGCGGCCACGGAGGCGGGGTTCGACGAGGTCGAATGCTTCCAGTCGAACCACGAGGGGGCCATCGTCGACAAGATCCAGGAGGCTATGGGCGTCTACGACGGCATCGTCATCAACCCGGCCGCCTACACGCACACGAGCGTCGCGATCCTGGACGCCCTGAAGGCGGTGTCGATCCCCGCCGTCGAGGTGCATATCTCGGCCGTCGAGGAGCGCGAGGACTTCCGTCAGGTGTCCTATGCACGGCTCGCCTGCTTCGCCACGATCACCGGTGAGGGGCTCGAGGGCTACCGCCACGGCCTCAAACTGCTCGCCAAGCACTTGCGGACGGACGCCTAAAACCGGGCCTTGCCCCCTAAGACAGCCTCTGTATCGCAGCTAAGGGACCGGCCCCATCCCCTTGGGAAGCGCGCTGAGCGGAACTTCCCAAAGGGATGGGGCCGGTCCCCACGCAAGCCCTACCGCGTCCCCGCCTCGGCGAGCAACTCGCGGGCATGAGCGATCGAGGCCTCGCCCTCGTCTCCTGAGAGCATGCGCGCGACCTCGCGTACCCGCGCGTCGCCCGCCACCTGCAGAAGCCGGGTCTCGGGACGGTCCCCCTCGTCCTTGCGCACCACGTAGTGCTCCTGGGCGACCACGGCGACCTGGGCGACATGGGTGACCACGATCACCTGATGCGTGCGCGCCAGATCGGCGAGCACCGCCGCGAGGGAGCGCGCCGTAGCGCCGCCGACGCCGGCATCGACCTCATCGAAAACGAGGGTGTCGACGCCATCTGCCTCACCCAAGACGACGGTCGCGGCGAGCATGACGCGCGAGAGCTCGCCCCCCGACGCGATCCGGCGCAAGGGACGCGCGGTAAGCCCGGGCGCACCCCGATAGAGCAGCTCACAGGAATCGGGACCCTCCTCCGTCCAGCGCTCGCGCGGCAGCTCGCGGGCCTCCCAGACGAGCTCGGCGCGGCCCATCTCGAGGCGTCCCATCTGGCGGCCGACCTCGCGGCAGAAGCGGGGGGCCGCCTCGTTGCGCCGATGGCGGAGCTCTCGCGCCGAGCGGGCCAGGCGATCCTCCGCCCGATCGAGGGCCTCACGGGCGGCACGGACACGGGCCTCGCCGTCGGAGACGAGCGCAAGAAGCTCGCACGCCTCGTCGCGCCGGCGGAAGACGTCCAGCATCGTGGGGCCGAACTGCCGCATGATGCCGCGCAGCGCCGCATGGCGCTCCTGTGCGCGGGCGAGCTCCTCCGGGTCGAATTCGACGTCCATCTGATAGCGGCGCAGGTCGCTCGAGACATCCTCGAGCACGATCGCCGCGCTCGAAAGGCTGTCGGCGAATTGGTTAAGCTTCTCATCCACGCGGCCCATGCGCTCGAGCTCGACGATCGCGCCGTTCAAAGGGTTGAGCGCGCCCTCCTCACCGGAAAGCGCCTCGATGGCCTCGTATGCGCAGCGCGCGAGCGCCTCAGCGTGCTCGGCGCGCGGGAGCCGCTCCTCCAGGTCCTCGAGCTCGCCTGCCTGCGGGTCGACCTCGTCGATGCGCTCGCAGGTGAAACGGGCGTCCTCCAGGCGCGCACCTTCCGTGCGGGCGGCATCCTCGACGCGCGCGAGCTCACGCGCGGCGGCACGGGCGTCCGCAAGGGCGGCTCGATAATCCGCGAGCGCGCCGGAGATCGCGGCCCCCGCCCAGGCATCGACCATGGCCACGTGCGTCTGAGGGTCCAGAAGGCGCTGGTGCTCGTGCTGGCCGCACAGATCGACCATGGGGGCGACTACGTTCGCAAGTTCGCGGACGCTGCCCAGGGCCCCGTCGATCTTCACGCGGCTGCGGCCATCCGCACCGACGCGGCGCTGGACCACGAGGCCCTCCGCGTCGTCACCGGTCCGATAGAATCGGCCCTCGACGAGCGCGAACGGTTCGCCCTCCCGCACCATGGCGGCATCGGCGCGCTCGCCGATCAGAAGCTTCAAAGCGGAGAGCAGCGCCGTCTTGCCCGCACCGGTCTCACCGGTGAGCACCGTGAGACCGGTCGAGAGCGACAGGTCGGCCTCGTGGATGAGCGCGAGGTCGCGCACGCGAATCTCATCGATCATGGCGCACTCCGTAGAACACACGGGAAACCGAGTTGTAGAAGCTCTCCGGACCGTAGTCGAGCAGCAGCACGTCGCCGGGCCCGCGGCTCACGACCGCGCGGCGCGCGACCCCCTCGAGCTCGGGGAAGCGCCCATCGATCGCGATGGCGGGAACCGACGGCCTGCGGTCGCTCATCGCGATCTCGACGACATCGGAGGGCGAGGTCAGAAACGCGCGGGCCTGGATGGTGTGCGGCGCGATGGGCACGACGACCATCCCGGTGTAATCGGGGCTGACGATGGGGCCGCCGGCCGAGAGCGCATAGCCCGTCGAGCCGGTCGCGGTCGAGACCACCACGCCGTCTCCGCGCAAACGGTCGATATGATGGCCGGAGACGGAGATGTCGAACTCGACCATATCTGAGAGCGGGCCGCGTGCGAGCGCCAGATCGTTCAGCGCGAAGGCCGAGTACTCGTGCTCCCTCCCCGATTCGTCCGCGCTCACGATGGTACAGGAGAGCGTGGCCCTTCGGCTCACATGGAGCTCGCCGGCGAGCGCGTCGGCCACCACGGCGAGTACATCGCAATCATCGGGACTCGCCGCGGTGAGAAAACCGACATGACCGTAGGAGAGACCCAGGATGGGAACCTCGCGGTACCCGACGATCCGCGCGGCGCGCAGAAGCGTCCCGTCGCCGCCGAGCGAGATGACGAGGTCGATCTCCCCGTCATCGAGCGAGACGGGCTCGGCCTTAGCCTGGTCGGGGGCCCATACGACCTCGACGCCCTGACGGGTAAGCCAGAGCTCCAGCGTCAACCCGCCCTCGACGGCATCCGGTTTCGAATAGTTGGCAACGATCAGCACCTTCATAGGCGTTCCGCCTTCCCGATCACCTGCTCGACGCGCACCCGGGCGTCATCTTCCGGCATATCTTGGAGGATACCCCGTTTGCCCAAGAGGAAATACTCGACGTTGCCCTTCGTCCCCGTGATGGGAGATTCGCAGACGTCGAGCGGCAGAAGGCCGGAACGCGCGAAGAGGCGAACGGCATCGGCGAGCACGCGGCGGCGCACCGCCGGGTCGCGTACGATACCGCCCTCCCCCACCTCATCAGGAGCGGCCTCGAACTGCGGTTTCACCAACGTGAGAAACGAGCCCTCCGAGGTGAGCACCTGAAGGACGGCGGGAAGCACGTGCGCGATCGAGGTGAACGACACGTCGCAGACCGCCAGATCGCAGCAGTCGACGTAGCCGAGGTCGGGAAGGTCGACGATATTGGTGCGCTCAAGAAGCGTCACGCGGCGATCCTGTCGGAGCGACCAATCGAACTGGGCGCGCCCCACATCGACTGAGACGACGCTCGACGCTCCGTGCTTCAGCAAACAATCGGTGAACCCGCCCGTGGAGCACCCGACATCCAGACAGCTCAGCCCGCTGACATCGAGGCCGAACGACCGCAGGGCGCCCGCGAGCTTCAGACCGCCGCGACCCACGTAGGGAATACGGCCCTTCACATGGAGCGGAAGACCCTCCTCCACCTTCATCGCGGGCGAGGACAGCCGCTCGCCGCGGGCCGAGACGAGACCCGCCATCAACAAGCGCAGGGCATCGGCGCGGTTGGCGCAGATGCCCTGTCGAATCATCTCATCGTCGAGGCGAACGCGTTTCATGGCGAGCGATCAGCCCTCGGCGCCCGAGGCATCGCCGGGGGTGTCGGGCACCGCATCGGTCTCCTCGGCGGGTACCTCCCCTTCGCCCGCCTCCTGGGCCTCCTCGAGCATGGCGGCCTCGGCCGGACTCATGTCGAAGCTGTCGACGAGTTCGACCGCCTTGCTCGCCAGCTGGATCGCATCGTCGAACAGATCGAGGCTGCGCTCGAGCGAGGTGTCCTTGGCGCGCACAGTCGAGATGATGTCATCGAGCTGCCCGGTGATGTCCTCGAAGGTATGAGCGGTGGTCTCGGCCATCAGGCCTCCTCGGGTCCGACAGACGGCGAGTGGACCTGAGGTGCGTCAGCGGCCTCGGAAGACGGCGTGAACGGGGTGACCTCCGCGAGGATCCCCTCGATCTCGGTGGGTTCGAGGCGGGCGATCTTGCCCAGTACGCCGTTCACGAACCGGGACGACTCATCGGTACCGAAGGCCTTGGCGACCTCGACGGCCTCGTTGATGACGATCGCATCGCCCAGGCGCTCGTCGGCGAAACGCATCTCGTAGACGGCGATGCGCAGCAGGTTGCGATCGGTTCCGGGCATGCGGTCGAGACTCCAGTTGTCCGAGACCGCATCGATCAGCGCGTCGACCTCGTCGAGGTGCGCATAGCTCCCGCGCGCGAGCACGGAAGCGTAGTCCTCGAGCGGCTCGGTCGAGAGGAGGTAGTCGCCATACAGCACGTCCTCGAGCTCCTCGTCGAGCGCCTCCGCCTGGAACAGCAGCTGCATGGCTTGGCTGCGGGCGCGGGTGCGCCCGCGATCGACTTTGAGGCTCACGCGCTACTCCTTGGGGAAGACCAGGCCGTCGATGCACACGTCGATGCGCTCGACGGCGACGCCCACCTGGGCGTCGATCGAGCGGAGCACGGCCTCGCGGACGGCCTCGGCGAGCTTCTTGAAGGGATAGCCGAAAAAGACGGTCAGGTGCACGGTGAGCGCGAGCTTGCCGTCTACGACCTCGGCCTCCACCGCGGGCGTCGTGGCGACGGAACGGGACGAGAACATCGAGACGAGGTTCGAGGCGAGGTCGCGCACGCCCACGGACGCGACGCCCTCCACCTCCTCGAGCGAACGCGAGACGATCGCGGAGAGCACCTCGGGAGCGATGCCGATGCCATCGATGACGATCTCTTGTGCCATGGGATCCCTCATTTCTTCCGTTGGGGATTGCGGTGGGACGGGCCTAGACGCGCGAGACGAACTTGCCGTCGCGGGTGTCGACCTTGATCATGTCGCCCTGGTTGAGGTACATCGGGACCTGGATGGTAGCGCCGGTCTCGATGACGGCGGGCTTGGTGGAACCCTGGACGGTATCGCCCTTGAAACCGGGGTCGGTCTCGGTGATCTCGACCTCGATGAACATCGGCGGGTTCACGCCCATGAGCTCATCGTCAGCATACAGCAGCTGGCAGACGTCGTTCTCCTTGAGCCACTTGGCGTTGTCGCCGATGAAGTCGTCGGAGACGGGCACCTGATCGTAGGTCTCCATGTTCATGAAGACGTAGTTGTCGCCGTCATGGTAGAGGTACTGCATCTCGGTGGTGGTAAGGGTCACGCTCTCGAACTTGGTGCCGGCGTTGCAGGTCTGCTCGACCACGCGACCGGTCTTGATGTCCTTGGTCTTGTAGCGGACGAACGCGCCGCCCTTGCCGGGCTTGACGTGCTGGAACTCGACGATCGTGCAGACCTTGTCCTTGATGCGCAGGCCGATGCCGTTCTTGAAATCAGCGGTGGTGATGCTAGCCATGAACTACCTTTCTCATAATCAGCGCGCCAGATGCGCGCGCAAGCTGCATATTGGGATAAGTATACTCTTTGCCGCCCCGTCGCGCGGCGCCCGCCGATGTTTCCATAAGCGCGGACGCCGCGCGATACCGACACGTTCGGGTGCGGCTCGCGGAACCGTCGTGCGGCCGGTTAGCAGTCGATGACCTGAAGCTCGTGCGGGCTCGCCGTGAAAGGTTCGAACCCATCAGCGGTCACCAGGCCGAAGTCCTCCAGGCGCACGCCGCCCACACCGGGCAGGTAGATGCCGGGCTCGACGGTGATGACGGCCCCCGCCTCGACGATGTTCGACCTGCGTCCGAAATTCGGCATCTCGTGGATATCGATCCCGACGCCGTGGCCCAAGCCGTGCCCGTAGTAATCGCCGTACCCGGCTTCCGAGATGATCTTGACCGAGAGCATGTGGATGTCGCGGCCATCGACGCCGGCATGGATGGCCCGCACGCACTCCTCGTGAGCGCGGCGGACCACATCGTAGATCTCGCGCTGCTTGTCGGTGGGCTCGCCCACGCACACCGTGCGGGTCATGTCCGACCGGTAGTCGCGATAGCCCGCGCCGTAATCCATGAGGACGAAGTCGCCGCGCTCCACCACGCGGTCCGAGCTGATGGCGTGGGGGTTCGCGGTGTTAGGGCCGGAAGCGACGATCGAGGTGAACGCGAGCGCGTCCGCACCGTGGCTGAACATGTAGTTCTCAAGCTCGAGCTTGATCTCTTTCTCGGTGAGGCCGGGGCGGATGAAACCGAGCATGTGCTGGAACGCCTCGTCGGTGATGGCCTGGGCGGCGCGGATGAGCTCGACCTCCTCGGCGTCCTTGACCGCGCGCATGCGGCGCAGGTCCCCATGCATCTCGGGAAGGGCGCACGCGACGGAAAGGTCCTCGAGCGAGCGAACGAGACCGCGGTAGAACGCAAGCTCGCAGGTGTCCTCGATGGCGACCACGCGGCAACGGGCGTCGCGCGCATGCTCCGCAGCCCACTTGGGGATATCGAAACCGTCCATATCGAGCTTCCAGGGCGAGCCCTCAGGCATGTGCTCCTCGAAGCTGTTGAAATAGCGCGAGTCGGTGTGCAGGTACGCCTCGTCGGCGGTGACGAGCGCGCAATGCGGAAGCTCCCCGGTGAAGTCGAAGACGCCCTGGCAGCCCGTGAGCCACCTGAGGTTCGCCTCGTCTCGCACGATCAGCGCATCGTAGCCGCGCTCCGCCATGAGCTCGCGCACGCGCGCCAAGCGCGGTGCGGGACCCGATCCCCCATGAACCATGTCCAGACTCCCTTTCCGTGTATCCGGTTGTTCGACCAAGAAGATGGTAGCGCTATTCAGCAACGGGGGTGTCTGCGATCGCATCCCCGTCGCCGTTGGGCCCGTGCACCGATTCAGCCGAGGACGCGTCGTCCTCATCGCCCGCAGCCTCCTCCTGAAGCAGCTCGGCGCGCGAGGCGAGGTAGGCTTCGGCATGGCGACGCAGCACGTCGTCCTCGACCGCCGCCAGGCGGATGGTGCCCACGGTCTTGGGGAGCGCGAGGTGCAAACGGTTCGAGCGCTTGAGCTGCTCAGTACGGACCGCGCGGCAGAAGACGTCGGGATCGAGCTCGAATCCGAGCTCCTCGATCCCCAGGTCCTCGAAGCGGTCATCGAGCGAGAAGACGTCGTCGGCGGTGAAGGCGGAAGCGTCCACGGCGAGGCGCGCCTCGAAGCGCATGCCCTCCGCAAGGAGCTGCCAGTCGGGCGCCTCATCGCCCAGGCACGCTCGCAGGGCGCGCGCCGTGACCTGGCCGAAATCGAGGGCGCGCCGCGCCGAGGGGTTCGCCGCGGTGAGGATGAGCCGGCGCGCCGCCTGGGTGCGCAGCAACGCCTCCTGGATGGTGAAGGCGTCGCCGCGGCGCAGGCCGTCCGTGAGCTCGGCGAGATGGTCCCACTGCCGGCGGGACTCGGCGAGGTAGGTCCCCACGATGAGGACGAGGCCCAGCCCGAGCTCGTCGAGCGGGCGCCTGCGCACGAAGGAGGTATCGCATACCACCATGGTGGGCTCGGGATCGAGCATGACCATACCCGAGGAGGCGCCGGTGTCGAGCGGCTCCATGCCCGTGGAGACGCTCACCATGGCGTCGAGCGTGGTGGGGACGAGCACGCTCTGCATGCCGCCCAGCCACAGGCGCGCGGCGGCGGAGACGAGGGAGAGCACGCGGGCGTCGCCTACGCCCAGCAAGAGGTCGTCTGCGGTCATCTCGCGCTTCGCGAGCACGTCGATCAGACGGGAGACGTCCTCAAGCGTGCGAGGTGAATCGCCTGCGGGCACGTCGTAGGTGTCCACACGAAAGCCCGCATCGATCAGCGAGCGCGTGATGGACTCGAGTTCGGCGTCCGAGATCGCACTCGACGTGATGATGAGCGAGCGCTTGGGCTTTCCCACCGCGGCGCGCACGAGACGGGAGAGGTCCGAGAGGGCGCCCGCGCCCACGCGGTAATCCACCGTGCGCTTGCCGAAGTTCATGAG
The DNA here is from genome assembly GCA_949294785.1 of uncultured Collinsella sp. Classification (GTDB taxonomy): domain Bacteria; phylum Actinomycetota; class Coriobacteriia; order Coriobacteriales; family Coriobacteriaceae; genus Coprousia. Next base: position 3,545 of record CASFIQ010000016.1, on the reverse strand, counting down.
TTGTCGTTTGACCGTCACAGCAGACCACGCTCCAAAAGCATCTCGGCACAGGTATAGCAAACATCTTCAAACGAGCGGCCCCGGATATCAAGCGTCGCGTCCGCCGCCTGCTCGTAGAGCGGACGGCGATGCTCGAGCAGGCGCGAGGCGTGCTCGGGGCTCTTGAAATCGGGGCGGGTGCGCAGCGACCTGATCTGGCGGATGGAGTCATCGAGGTCGCCCTCGAGGTAGACGGTGAAACCCATCTCGCGCAGAAGCTCGAGGTTGCGCGGCGTCTCCACGATGCCACCGCCGCATGATACCAGAAGGCTGCGCTCGCGCCGAAGCGACGTGAGGGCGCGCGTCTCGAGTTCGCGGAAGCGCTCCTCGCCGTCGCGCTCGAAGATGCGCGCGACGGAGCTTCCCGCCTGACGCTCGACCAGCCGGTCGGTATCCACATAACGGCGGTTGAACATGCGCCCGAGGTTGCGGGCGAGCGTGGACTTGCCGGCACCCAGGAATCCGACGAAGAAAATGTGGTCGCGGCCGTGCTTCACGAAGGCGGTCGCGCGCTCCCCCGCCATCGGCACCTACTCCTCGCAGGGCACGTGGCGAAGCGCGCGCCGCTCGAAGATGCGGAAGATATGGGTGTACCACAGGTCGACCGTCGCCTGCGGACGCACGAGGATGGTGTCTACGCCCGCGAGGTTCCCGGCGATGACATCGGTGTAGAGCTGGTCGCCGATCATGACGGCGCGCTTGGGGTCGACGCCCAGGCGGCGCATGCCGGACGAGAGCGCGAAGGGAAGCGGCTTGCAGGCGAACGCGATGGCGTCCACCGAGAGCTCGCGCGCTGAGCGCGCCACCTCGTTGCGGTGCCAGTTGTTCGACACGATGCAGAGCTCGAAGCCCATCTCGCGCGCGCGGTCGAGCCATGCGGCGACCGATTCAGGCGCGCAGCGCGCGTCGCGCGGGACGAGCGTGTTATCGCGGTCCAGAAGGATCGCGCGCTTGCCCGCGCGCCACAGCGCATCGAGGTCGATCCTCTCCACCGAGGCGACGTAGCGACCCGGCGTGGCGATACCCATCAGCGGTTCTCCTCAATCGCCTGCAGATGGTCGTCGTACGTGGCCGAGAAGTACTCCTCCTCGGTGGTGATGAAGAAGTAGAGGTAGTCGGTATTCGGCGGGTTGAGGGTCGCCTGGATGGAGTTGATCGACGGCGCGCAGATCGGCGTGGGCGTGAGGCCGGTCGAGAGGTAGGTGTTGTACGGGCTCTCGACCTTGAGGTCGTCGGCGGTGACCTCGCCGCCCGTCTCGTACATCATGGTCGCGTCGCTCTGGAGCGGCATATCGATCTCAAGGCGGTTGTAGAAGGTCGAGGCGACGTTTTGGCGCTGCTCGTCATCAAGTCCCTCGCGCTCGACGATCGAGGCGAGGATGAGGAAGTCGTAGTCGGTCATCTCGACGCCGTAGGTGTCGCGGATGGCGGCGCGGGCGGACTCGAAGTCGATCGAGGCGACCTCGGTCTGGTATTGATCGAGCATCGCGCGGATCACATCGTCCGCCGTGGGGGCGTCACCGAGCGCGTAGGTCTTGGGATAGAGGAACCCCTCGAGCGAGTCATCGGCCGCCTCGGACAGGAAGGCGTAATCGTCGACATAGGCCGACGCCTTCGCCTGGGCGATGAACTCGTCGGCGGGGATGCCGAGCGCCTCCTCCACGCGCGCCGCGGTCTGCGAGACGGTGAGGCCCTCGGGGATGGTGAGCGTGATACCCGCCACATTCGGGCCTTCGATCAGCTGGCGCACGACATCCTCGGGGTCCATCAGGGTCTCGAGGAGGTAGTCGCCGGGCTTGAGCGAGGTATCCGCCTGCATCGCGCGAACGGCGGCGTAATACTCCTGGGGATCGGGGATGATGCCGTTCTCGGAGAGGATGCTCGCGATCTGATCGCCCGAGGCGCCGTCAGGAATGGTGATCTGGACCTCGATGCCGGGCTCGACCGTCACCTCCTCCTCGTGAGAGAAGGCGCCCGTGACGAGGTTGGGCACGACGAAGCCCACGATAACCCCGATGATGGCGATGACGATGACGCCCACCAGGATCGGGACGATAACGGGGGTCTTCTTGCGCGGTCGCGCGGTACGCGCGTAAGCGGGCTGCACGCCTCCGGTGGGGGCCGCATGCACGGCCTGCTGGCGACCGGTCACCGGACGGGCCGTAGCGGGCCTCGCGGCCGTGCGCTGGCCCTGGGCGGCACGGGCGGCGCCTGCGGAATCGGTCCTGAATCGCGTGCCGGCCGGGCGCTGGGCCATATGGCCGGGCTGCTGGTTGCGGTGATCTCCCGAGATGGGCATGGAATCCCCTAACGTCTCGCCGCGCTCCCCGCACGGCTCGCTGGTACCGCAAGATAGTGTACCCCAGGTTACCGGCAACCTTAAAGATTCCATGCAAGCTTGAAGGTTTGCACGAAAGAGCAGCTCAGAGCGTCGATTCTCAAGGCTTCGATGTTCGGATGGGTCAGAGTCGACATGATGGCAATGGCATCATGGGCGTCTGAAGATGCCCTTGATTCCCCGGCCGATCACCTGGAAGAACGAGAGCGAGCGGACGAGCTGCTCATCTGAAAGATGACGGCGCATCGCCGCGAGGCAGCGCTTGTTGTGGCGCGTGGAGAACGAGAACGTTCCGTCGCGCTTCGTGAAGATGGCGAAGCGCGGGACGATCTTGCCGAAGAGCACCGACGCGGCGACATGGTCGATCTCACCCCAGGGGATCTGGATGTAGTCCTCGGGGTTGCGCTCGTTGTAGAACTCGACCGCCCGATCGCCCACCATCATGCTCCCGGTCTTGGAGAGACCGGTGAACGCGGTCGCCGGCAAGGTGAGTTCGACCTCGGTATTCAGGGACTGCGCCACGGGCGCCCTCCTTTCAGACGAGCGGCCGCCCGCACGGGCGCGCGATGCGCGTGCGGGCGGCCCGGATACCTGGCTTCTTCGACGCGATGCCGAGGCGTTGCCTACAGCAGGCCGGCGAGATGCCCGAGGATGCCGACGGCGAACATGCCGAGGATGATGACGATCGGCGAGACCTTCCTCTTAAGCAGCCAGCAGCACAGCAGCGTCACGCCCACGGCGGCGAGGCCGGGGATGAGGCTGTCGAGGTTCGCCTGAAGGGTCGTGACCTTCTCGACCTCGAGGCCGGTGGCACCGAGCGAGGCGTACTGCGACAGCGCGCTGTGGATGGCGTCCGCGACGCCCTGGCTGCCGCCGTTGGCGGTATCGGCGATGGCGCTCCAGTCGATGTAGGCGCCCTCGGACTGCGTGACCGTGGAGACGGTCGGCGCGAACGAGATGGACACCCAGCGCTGCACCAGGCTGCCGATGACGAACATACCCAGGATCGAGGCGCCCTCGGTGATCTTGCCCATGAGGCCGCCCGAGAGGTCCTTGGTGATCGAGGTGCCGAGCTTATAGCCGAACTCCTGCGTGTACCACTCGAACGCGAGGCGGATGACGTTCCAGGCAACGAAGAAGAGGATCGGACCCATGATGGAGCCGCCCA
>CASFIQ010000015.1 GCA_949294785.1 uncultured Collinsella sp. | reverse complement strand
AAGTGCGTCGACCTGCGACCAGCAGGCGCCCCGTGCCGCGGCGCTGGTCCCGCCCGGCGAGACCGAGCTGCCCGCTCCCGCGGACATCCTTGCCGACGACCTGCTCGATCTTCCCACCGCGCTCATGGAACCGCCCGAGGGCTTCGACCCCGAGCCCGCTCCCGGCGCGCTGGAGCTCGACCACCTCTACAACGAGATCGACAAGGTCTACCACGCCTACGCGCGCGGCTGCGGGCTCTCGGACTGCGCGTACTGGATGCTCTACGACCTGGTGCTCGCTGCGGGGTCGCTGCCCCTGGCACGGCTCACGGCATCGTGGTCCTACAGCAAGCAGACCATCAACTCGGCCATCAAGGTGCTCGAGCAGCGCGGCTTGGTCGCGCTCGACTTCGCCGAGGGCAGCCGCAAGAGCAAGGTGGCCTCCCTCACCGCGGAGGGGCGCGTCTTCTGCCGCCGCTACATCGAGCCGGCGATTGAGGCCGAGCGCCGCGCCTTCGGCTCGCTTGAGCCCGCCGAGCGCCGCGAGCTGGTGCGCCTGGCCCGCCGCTACACCGACGCGCTCGACGCCGAGCTCGAAGTCGCCCTCGGTGCCGCCGCCGATCCCGACGCGTCCGCGAAGGAGGTCCGTTCATGAGGCTTTTGCTGCGCTTCCTCAAACCCTACCGCCTGCAGACCGCGGGCGTGCTGGTGTCGCTCGCCGTCAACCTGGCGGGCGTGCTTCTGGTCCCCACCATCCTGGCGAACATGATCAACATCGGCGTCTCCAGCCGCGATATGGACTATATCTGGCAGCAGGCGGCCGTCATGCTCGTGGCGGCGTTCGCCTCGGGCGCGGCGGCGTTCGCGTGCAACTGGTTCTGCGCCGACCTCGCCACCAAGGTGGGCCGCGATATCCGAAACGCGGTCTACGACGCGTCGCTCGGCTTCTCCGGCAGCGACTTCGAGCAGTTCGGCACCGGCTCCATGATCACCCGCACCTTGGGCGACGTGAACGTCATCCAGCAGGCCATCACCATGACCATCCAGATGATGCTGCCCGTGCCCTTCGCCGCGGTGATCGGCATCGCGCTCGCGATGAGCATCGACTACCAGATGGGCCTCATGCTCGCGGCGTTCATCGTGGCGGTGGGCGTCCTCGCCGTCATCACCGTGCGCCGCGCCGCGCCTATCTTCCAGCGGCTGCAGCGCTTCATCGACCGCATGAACGTGCGCCTGCGCGAGTCCATCACCGGCGTGCGCGTGATCCGCGCCTTCGGCAAGGAGGAGTCCGAGCGCCAGAGCCTGGACGACGCCTTCTCCACCTATGCGGACAACGCCATCCGCGTCAACTGGATCTTCGCGACCTTCGACTGCCTCACGTTCTTCATCATGAACATCGCCGAGGTCGCGATCATCTGGCTGGGCGGCGACCGCGTGGGCGCGCACGCCATGCAGATCGCGAGCATCTCGGCGTGCGTGGAGTACGCGATGATGGTGCTGTTCTTCATCATGATGGCGCAGATCTCGGCCCTCATGCTGCCGCGCGCGCTCGTGTGCCTGGAGCGCTGCCGCGAGGTGATCGAGTGCGCCCCCTCCATCAAGGACGGTCCGGTCGCGGCGGTCTTCGAGCATGCGGGCGAGGCTGCGGTGGGCGAGGGTGCCGCCGGCGGCCCGTCGCACGGCGCGGCGTCCGCCCCGCTCCCGGCGG
>CASFIQ010000014.1 GCA_949294785.1 uncultured Collinsella sp. | reverse complement strand
CGCCTTCGAACGCGTCGCCGCGGCTGCGTCGACCCTGATCGCGCTCGCATGCCTCGTCGCCCTGGGCATCGGCTTCGCGCTCGCCGAGGGCGAGGACCCCCTCATGTACCGCGGCGGATACCTTGCCTGCGCGCTTCTGTGCGCAATCTTGATCATGGCGGTGCAGGTGCCGGGCTGCGCCGTGGCGCGCCTGCTCGCGGCAGCTCCCCTGCGCTGGCTGGGCGCGCGCTCGTTCTCGCTCTACCTGGTCCACTACCCCGCGCTCATCCTCATGAACCCGGCGACCCGCACCGTCGCGCCCGCCTGGTGGGAGCAGGCCCTGCAGGTGCTCGCGGTCCTGGCCCTCGCCGAGCTCTTCTACCGCGCCGTCGAACGGCCCGCAACCGCCGCCGCGGGCCTGATCGGGCATGGCGATGCGACCGGCGCGCCCGGCCCGGGGCGGGTGCCGCGCGTACCCGCACTCTCGCTCGCCGCGCTCGCGCTCGCCGGCGCCATCGCCGTGGGTGCCCTCTCCTTCGCCCCCGTCAACTGGCAGGAGGTCGCCGACGCGCGCGCCGTGGCGCTGCGCCCCGAGCTCGCCGGTGACGCCGACGGAAAGGATTCGGGCACCGCCCCGGAAGACGGGCGCGAACCCGAGCCGGCCGATGGGGACGAGACGACCACTTGGGCCGAGAAGGTTCCGGCGAACCTCGATCCCGACCGTTGGACCGCGAACCCGGAGGCGGGCACCTGCGACGCGCGCGCCCTGATTGTCGGGGACTCGGTGACCGCGGGCGCCGCGGGCGCGCTTCAGGCGGCGCTCCCCCAGGCGATGATCGACGCCCAGGTGAGCCGCCAGCTCTACACCGGGCAGGACGTCTACGCCGCCGATGTCGCCTCCGGTTTCGACCCCGATATGGTCGTCTTCGCGCTGGGCGGCAACTCCCTTATCCGCGATGAGAGCCAGGTGCAGGCGCTCATCGATGCGGTGGGCGGAAAGCCCGTGTACCTCGTCACCATCCGAAGCCCCTATCCCCTGCAGGACGCCAACAACGAGGTCTTGCGCCGCTTCGCCCAGGCGAACGACAACGTGGGCATCATCGACTGGTGCGGTGCCAGCGAGGGGCACCCGGAGTACCTGGTGGACGACGGCCAGCACCTCACCGACGCCGGCTGCGGCGCCTTCGCCGCGCTCATCCGGCGCGCGATCTGCGGCGTGTGACGCACGGGGCCGTCGATTCGGCAAGCCCGATTTGACAAGCGCACCCGCGCGCGCCACCATAAGCCCTTGCGGGCGCAGGGGCGGCGCAGCCACGAAAAGGCCGCCCCGACATCGAACGGCGGGAGGCAGGCATGGGCGATATCGAGCGAGATGCGGCGGACGGCGTGCGCTACGACCGCGACCCCAGCCCCTACGAGTTCACCTGCCGCGTGCGCTACAGCGAGGTGGGGCACCGCGGATTGCTCACCCTGCCGGCGCTCGTCAACCTCTTCCAGGACTGCAGCACCTTCCAATCCGAGGCGCTCGGCGTAGGCGCCGCCTGGCTTCGCGCCGCGGGCCGCGCCTGGGTGCTCACCCACTGGCAGATCGTCATCGACCGCTACCCGTCGCTCTGCGAGAGCATCGCCGTGGGAACCTTCGCGAGCTCGTTCAAGGGAATCGTCGCCAAGCGCAACTTCTACCTGCGCGACGGATCGGGCACCATGATCGCGCGCGCCGCCTCGACGTGGGCGCTCATCGACCTTGAGACGGGGCGCCCGCTGCATCCCGAGCCCGCCTTCACCATCCCCTACGGGACCCTCCCCGCCCTGGAGATGCCGCCCGAGCCGCGGCGCGTGAAGGTGCCCGAAGACGCCGCGCCCTGCGCGCCCGTCACGGTAACCCGCGGGCTCATCGACACCAACGAGCACGTCAACAACTGCCAGTACATCCAGATGGCGCTCGATCTGCTCCCACGTGAGACCGAGCCCGCCCGCCTCGCCGTCGACTACCGCCGGGCCGCCGTTCTCGGCGATGTCATCTACCCGCGCCTCTCCGTCACCGATCAGGGCGCGATGGTCTCGCTCGACGATCGAGACGGGCGCCCCTTCGCCGCGATCGCCATCTCCTGATCGGCAGGACGCGCCGAGAGCTGGCGCGGCCGCAGCGGCAGGGCTAGAATCGGTTGCAACCGGCAGGCACAGCCGGCGCACCGGTTGCGGCACCGCAGCGAACGAGGAGGCTCCCCATGGTAGAGACGCTGATCTTGGTGAGACACGGCAAGGCTGAAGGGCCGAGTCCCGACCGTCCCGACTTCGAGCGGAACCTCACGCCCGAGGGCGCCGCGGCCCTCGCCGGGCCGGACGGCTTCGCCCGCACCTTCTCGCTGATGAGCGACGCCGACCGCGCGGATGCGCGGATCTGGGCGTCGAGCGCCGTGCGCGCGCAGCAGACCGCGCAGCAGGTGGCGCGTGCCATCGGCGACCGCGCGATCGAGGAGCACGGGAGCCTGTGGGAGCAGGAGAACGCCGCGTTTCTCGCCGAGCTCGCCGCCGCGGACGCGCGCTGCGTCATCGCGGTCGGCCACATCCCCTTCATGGACGAGATGGCATCGTTTCTAACCGGCGTGTCGCTGAGCTTCAAGCCCGGAGGCGCCGCGGCGATCGCGCTCGACCCCGAGCTCGGGGCCTGCTCGTCGCAGCTCATGTGGTTCGTGCAGGGCCCCCGTGCGAAGAAGGGGGTCTAAGATGTCGATCGAGCGCGCCCGTGCGCACCTCGCACAGGTCGGTCTCGCCGACCGCATCCAGGAGTTCGACGTCTCCTCCGCCACGGTCGAGCTCGCCGCCCGGGCCCTCGGCGTCGCGCCGGAGCGCATCGCCAAGACGCTCTCGTTCTACTTGGGCGACCGCGTGGCGCTGATCGTCGCCGCCGGCGACGCGCGCATCGATAACCCCAAATTCAAGGCGGCCTTCCATACCACGGCGAAGATGGTGCGCGCCGACGAGGCCGAGCAGCTGATCGGGCACGCCGTGGGCGGCGTCTGCCCGTTCGGCGTGGAGGAGACCTGCGACGTCTATCTGGACGAATCGCTCAGGCGCTTCGAGACCGTGTTCCCCGCCTGCGGCACCGCGGCGAGCGCCATCGAGCTCAGCCTCCCCGAACTTGAGCGCGCATGCGCCCCCTGCACCTGGGTCGACGTCACGAAGCTCCCCGCATAGGCGGGCGACGGGACCGACGCTGCGAGCGCGGGGCGCCCTTACCGGGCGAGCAGATAGCGTACCTCGTAGGGCTCAAGATGAAGCGACCCGGCCAGCTCGACCTCGGCCGGGGTACCGTTTTCTGCCAACAGGTCGATGAAGCCGCCGGAGAGCTCGCCCGCGCAGAGGTCGAAGGGTTCCGCCACCGCGTTCACCGCCACGAGCACGCGCGCGGCGGGCCGCTCGCCGTCCGCGTCGACCGCGCGCTCGAACAGGAGCTGCTTGTTCTGGATGACCACGTTGCGGTAGGCGCCGTAACAGAGCGCCCGCGCCGCGGGGCCCGTGGTGCGCGCCGCGATGAGCCGCTCGATAAAGGCCGTGAGGTCGTTCGGCGCGGGGGCGTCGAACGCGGGACGCAGGTCCCAGTCGTCATGCGCGCCCTTCCGACCCTCGGCGCCCCATTCGCTGCCGTAGTACAGGCACGGGATCCCCGGCATGCCGAAGAGCACGCCGTAGGCGGGTCGGATGCACTCCCTGTCGGTGAGGATCGAGGCCAACCGGGTCACATCGTGGTTGTCCGCGAACGACAGCAGGTGGAGCCCCCGGTAGATGCACCACGGGTCGCCGCCGAACTGCCGATGGAGCGAATGGGCGATCTCGAACATGTTCTGGCTGTTGAAGCTCGAGTAGAGGCCCTTGTAGCACTCGTAGTTGGTGCAGGAGTCGAGCATATCGGGCCGCACCAGCTGGGAGTAATCGCCATGGAGCGTCTCGCCGATCAGCGCGAACTCGCGCCCCGCGCCGCCCGCGCGGGAGAGCTCGTCGGCCACGCCGCGGAGCGCCCGCATGAAATCGTGGTCGAGGGAGTAGGCGACATCGAGCCTGAGGCCGTCGATCGCGAACTCGTCGCGCCACGAGCGCACGCACGACAGCAGATGGTCCACCACGGCGGGGTTGCGCAGGTTCAGCTTCACGAGGTCGAAGCAGCCCTCCCACCCCTCGTACCAGAAGCCGTCGCCGAAGGCGGAGTCGCCGTCGAAGCTGATATGGAACCAGTCCTTATACGGCGAATCCCAACGGTGCTCGCGCACATCCCGGAAGGCCCAGAAGTCGCGTCCCACGTGGTTGAAGACGGCATCGAGCACCACCCGGATACCGTGCTCGTGAAGCGTCTCCACCACCTGCGCCAAGTCCTCGTTGGTGCCCAGGCGGCAATCGACCCGCGCCAGGTCGCGCGTGTCGTAACCGTGCGTGCTCGACTCGAACACGGGGTTCAGGAGCACCGCGCCCACGCCCAGCTCCTCCAGATAGGGTGCCCAGTCCGCGACCTTGGTGATACGGTGCGCGGGCACGCCGTCGTTCGCCCGCGGCGCAGCGCAGAATCCGATGGGATAGATCTGGTAGAAGACGCTCTCATACGCCCACATGGCCCTCTCCAATCCGCAGCATGCGCATCCCCGTGCAGCCGCCCGAGGGGCACACGCTGTTGACGATGCGTAGACAAGTTCCGCCCCAGTGTATCATGCACGGACGACAGAGCCGCAGCATCGAGGTCGGGCACCGCGGCATGGGGGACGGATTCCCGAAACGGATTCCGTGAGAAGGCTCGGCGCGGGACCGCCGCCCCGATCTCCCCGCTTCCGGTTTGTCGCGGCGCGCTTACACGCCCTGGCGCGCCAGAAACGCGCAGGCGAGGTCGAACCAGGGGGCCACCACGGCGGCGCGCTCGGCGTGCTCCTCATCGTGGACCGACGTCGCGTTCGCCACCGAGAGCCCGTGTCCGCCGCGGTCGAACACGTGCACCTCGTGCGGGACGCCGGCGAGCGCCAGGGCGCGCGCGTAGTCGTGCACCTCGACGATGGGACAGGTCTTGTCGTCGGAGGTGCCCCACACGAAGGCGGGCGGCATGCGCTGGTCGAGGATGTTCGCGGGCGTCACGGCGGCGAGGTTCTCGTCGGTCGCCTCCGCGCCCAGAACCCGTGCGAGGTCCTCCATCACCAGGTCGCGGCCCGTCTTGCCACCGGTCTTGGGGACGCGCAGGTCGATACGCGGGTCGTCGAGCATCTTGTCGCGGTAGACGCGCGGGTCAAGAAGCGGGTAGCAGAGCACCGCGGCGTCGGGGCGGATGTCCTCGGGCCGCGCGCCCGCGAGCGCGGCGAAGGGGCCGCTCTTCCATCCCGCGGCCACCGACGCGCAGATGAAACCGCCCGCCGAGAACCCGCATACGGCGACGCGGGCGGGATCCACCCGCCAGGCGGCGGCGTCCCTGCGCACGGTCGACATCATCTTCGCAAGGTCCGCCTCAGGCGCGGGGTAGGCGACGTCCCCCGTCGCCTCGGTCACGTAGTCGAGCACGAACACCTGATATCCGCGGGCGAGGAACGCCAACGCGACCGGCTCTTGCTCGTGCCGCGCGATGCGATGGAATCCCCCGCCGCCCAGCACCACGACCGCCGGATGCAGCGCGTCGGGCGCCTTGGGCAGCGGGTCGGCAAGATAGACGGTATAGGTCGCGGGTTGCTCGGGCGTGGGCTCCTCGCCCCAGAGCGCATGGGTCTCGATGATCATGAGTTCCTCCGATTGCGGTTCGTTTCCCGCCGGGCGCGCCCGGCGACTGAGATCATATGCCCCTAGCTTAGCAGGTCGCGTGCGCGCATGGGCGCGCTGCCCCGGCGTCCCCCTGCCCGCTCCCGTCATTTTTTGTCCGCATGGTGGCAAATTCGAGCCGTTCGCAAAAAAGCCGTGCTTTCCCCGTTGACATATGAATGATTGCTCATATAATCAGAATCGAGACATATATGAACGATTGTTCACATATTGAAAGGAGTGCCATGGTCAGCGAAAACGCCTCTGAAGGGACCGTTCGCGACGACGAGCCCTGTATGCCCGACGAGGAGCTCCTCTACGACCTCGCCGACCTCTTCAAGGTGTTCTCCGACACCACCCGCATCAAGATCCTCTACGCGCTCTTCGACCAGCCGCGTGCCGTGGGCGATATCGCCGAGACCATCGGCGCCACGCAGAGCGCCGTCAGCCACCAGCTGCGCATCCTGAAGCAGGCGCGCCTGGTGCGCTTCGACCGCGACGGGCGGAGCATCATCTACTCGCTCGCCGACGACCATGTCCACACCATGCTCGCACAGGGCATGACGCATATCTGCGAGTAAACGACGCGCCTTCGCGGGCGCCCGAGGGGAAAGGAACCCATCATGCGCAAGTCATTCAAGCTCGACGAGATCGATTGCGCCAACTGCGCGCTCAAGCTCGAGGACGCCATCAAGGAGGTCGAGGGCGTGGCGGATGCGAAGGTCAACTTCCTCACGCAGAAGCTCACGCTCACCACCGCCGACGATGCCGATTTCGACGAGGTACTCGACCGCGTGGTCGCGCTCACCGCCCAGGTGGAGCCCGACTGCGAGATCCTGCGCTAGAGTGCACCGCCCCGGGCTCCTGCCCAGGGCGCTCCCGGCCGCCGCGCGCGGCCATTTGCCCGCATTTTATATGAACGTTTGTTCATATATAAGTTATTTTAGGTACCGTAAGGAGTCATCTGATGAACAAGAAGCAGCGGCGGTGGCGTGACCGCATCGTGGCGGCCATCGTCATCTTCTTCGCGATCATGGCGCTCGAGAAGACCGGCGCGCTCGAGGCCGTCTTCAGCGAGGCGGCCGTCTACGCGGCGTTCGCCCTCTACTTCGCGGTCTTCCTCCTCGCCGGGCACGACGTGCTCCTGAAGGCCTGGCGCAACATCCGCCGCGGCGACCCCTTCGACGAGGCCTTCCTCATGACCGTCGCCACCATCGGCGCCTTCGCCACAATCTTCTTCCCCGAGACCGAGCCGCAGTCTGCCGAGGGCTGCGCCGTCATGCTCTTCTACCAGGTGGGCGAGCTCTTCCAGAGCTACGCCGTGGGCAAGAGCCGCAAGTCGATCGCCGACATGATGGACATCGCGCCCGACTACGCTAACATCGAGCGCGACGGCGAGCTCGTGGAGGTCGACCCGGACGAGATCGCCGTGGGCGACGTCATCGTCGTGAAGCCCGGCGAGCGCGTCCCCATCGACGGCGTCGTCACGCAAGGCGCCTCCCAGCTCGATACCGCCGCCCTCACCGGCGAGAGCGTGCCGCGCCACGTGGAGCCCGGCGCCGACGTCATCTCGGGTTGCATCAACATGACGGGCATCCTGCGTATCAGGACCACGAAGCCTTTCGGCGAATCCACGGTGTCGCGCATCCTCGAGCTCGTGGAGAACGCCAGCGAGAAGAAGGCCAAGACCGAGAACTTCATCACCCGCTTCGCCCGCGTCTACACCCCCGTCGTCACCATCGCCGCCGTGGTGCTCGCCATCGTGCCGCCGCTTCTGGGCTGGGGCCCCTGGACCGATTGGGTGCTCCGCGGCCTCACGTTCCTCGTGGTCTCCTGCCCCTGCGCGCTCGTGATCTCGGTGCCGCTCTCCTTCTTCGGCGGCATCGGCGGCGCGTCGAAGCTCGGCATCCTCGTCAAGGGCTCCAACTACCTCGAGCTCCTCTCCAAGGTCGACACCGTCGTATTCGACAAGACCGGCACCCTCACGAACGGCACCTTCAACGTGGTGGCCGTCCACCCCGAGGCGGGCGTGGACCCCGACTACGTGCTCTCGAACGCCGCCTACGCCGAGGCGATGAGCGATCACCCCATCGCGATCTCGATCAAGCAGGCCTACGCGGGCGAGATCGACCAGGCGCGCATCAAGGACGTGAAGGAGGAGTCCGGCCACGGCGTCGAGGCCACCGTCGACGAGCGCGTGGTGCTCGTGGGCAACGACAAGCTCATGGCCGAGCACGGCAGCTCCTGGCACGAGTGCGACCTCACGGGCACCATCCTGCACGTCGCCGTAGACGGCGTCTACGCGGGCCACATCGTGATCGCCGACGTGGTGAAGGAGGATGCCGCCGACGCCATCCGCGACCTGCACGCCGCGGGCGTGAAGAAATGCGTCATGCTCACCGGCGACCGCCGCGACGTCGCCGAGGCCGTCGCCGAGAAACTCGGTCTCGACGAGGTCCACGCGCAGCTCCTGCCCGAGGACAAGGTGAACGCCGTCGAGGGCCTGCTCGCGCACCAGCATGGCGACGGCAAGCTCGCCTTCGTGGGCGACGGCATCAATGACGCGCCCGTGCTCATGCGCGCCGACGTCGGCATCGCGATGGGCGCCATGGGGTCCGATGCGGCCATCGAGGCGGCGGACGTGGTCCTCATGGACGACAAGCCCTCGAAGATCGCGCAGGCCATGCGGATCGCGCGCAAGACCATGCGCATCGTGTGGCAGAACATCATCTTCGCCATCGGCATCAAGGTGCTCATCCTCGTGCTCGCCGCCGTGGGCGTCGCCAACATGTGGCTCGCCGTCTTCGGCGACGTGGGCGTGGCGATCATCGCGATCCTGAACGCCATGCGCGCCATGCGCATCGACGAGTAGAGAGCCGGCAAAAGCGGCACGGGCGGTTCTGTGCCCCGATTTCGGGCCCCGGGCGTCTTCGCGGCATCGCCGCGCGGCGCCCGGGGCCCTATTTCTCAATCAGCGTCAGCCTAAGCGCCCTGCCCGCGCTCAGCCCTGGTATGCCAGATGCGCGCCGTCGATGACGTCGAGCGTCTCCGCCAGATAGCGCTGCGCCCACCACTTGGCCGCCGCCAGGTTCTGGTCAAGGTAGTTGCCGCATTCCTCGGGGCGCGCGCCGGGGATGTCGCCCTCGAAATCGCGCACGAACGCGAAGAGCCCGCGTACGAGCGGGAGCACGTCCGCCGAGGAGACCTCGCCGAAGACCACCAGGTAGAAGCCCGTACGGCAGCCCATGGGGCCGAAGTAGACCACGCGGCTGCCCCAGGCGGGGTCGTTGCGAAGGTAGGTGGCGCCCAGGTGCTCGATGGTGTGGACCTCGGCGGTGTTCATCACCGGCTCCCTGTTGGGGCGCGTGAGCCGGATATCGAAGGTGGTCGCCGCCGCGCCGGTCTCAGAATCTCGATCGATGCGCGAGACGTAAATCCCCGGCTCGAGTATCAGGTGGTCGACGGTGAAGCTCGCGATCTTGTCCATGGTCTCCCCTTCCGGCGGCGGCGCGTCTGGTTCGCTGCTATGATACCTCGATGGAACAGGAGGGCGGGCGCAGGGCGCACGCCGCAAGCGAGGCTTCGGGGGGAGCGTCGTGACCGCTACCGAGATCGAGACGGCACGGGACCGGAGAGGTGCCGCGCCCGCGGACACCCACCGCGCGCCGCGCGAGCGGATCGCGCTCATCGACAACATCAAGGGCATCCTCATCATCCTCGTGGTGATCGGACACGTGGCGCATCCCGTCCATAACACCAACCCCGCCCTGAGCTGCATCTTCGATATCATCTATCTGTTCCACATGCCCCTGTTCGTCTTTCTCTCGGGGCTCCTGGCGAAGGGCGCCTGGCGCGACGGCCGCCTGAATGTCGACCGGATCTGCTCGTTCGCCCTGCTGGGCGCCGCCTACCAGCTCGCGCTCATGATCATCAACCATGCCCGGATGACCCTGGAGCGCTTCTGCCGTTTCACCTCCGCCCCGTGGTACCTCGTGGCGATGGCCGTCTGGTACGCGCTCACGCCCCTGCTCGCCCGGCTGGGCTGGAAGGCCGGCATGGCGTGCGCGCTGGCGCTCTCCTTCGCGGGCGGCCTTGTCGACCTCTCGGACGGGTTTCTCGCCGTGAGCCGCACGCTCGCGTTCCTGCCCTGGTTCGCCGCGGGCTACTACTTCCCCGTGCACGGCATCCGCGAGCTCAAGGGGCGGCGCGGGCTTTGGGCAGCGGTGGGCATCGCCTTGGCCATCGCCCTCGCGCGCATCGTCGACGAGCACGCCTACGACTGGTTTTTCCAGCAGGTCTACGGCGACAACCCGTTCCGCGCGATACCGCTCGACGCCGCGGGCAGGCTCGTCGCCATAGCCATCGCGGTCGTGCTCTCGCTCGCCGCGATCAAGCTCGCCCCGAGCACGCGCTCCTGGCTCACCGTCCTCGGCGAGCGCACACTCGGCATCTACGTGGTTCACCGGCTCATCCGCTCATGGCTCACCTTCCGCACGGGCTTCTACGATGCGCCCGTGCTGCTCGATCCCGTCGCGGGCACCCTCATCATCCTGGCGCTCTCGGCAGCGGTCTGCGCGGTGTGCGCGCTCCCGGTGTTCACCGCCCTCCTCGACCGCGTCGTGCGCCACCGGTGGTTCCGGCGCGGCGAGCGCCCGCCTTCGGCGTCCCAACGTTAACGCCGTCTCGGTGCGGTCGCGGCGGGCGTTTCTTGATTCTCGATGGAAACGCCGCCCGATACCGGGGCGCCGGGGACCCTCGGCTAAACTAGGTTGCTGGCATTCGCATCCTCTTGAACGGAGCTTCATGGACAGCCTCTTCTTCGACTTCATCAACCAGTTCGGCTACTTCGCCGTGGGCGCGCTCATCTTCATCGAGAACGTCTTCCCGCCCATCCCCAGCGAGGTCATCCTGCCGCTCTCGGGCTTCTTCACCACCACGACCGACATGGTCCTACCGCTCGTGATCGCGTCCGCCACGGCGGGCTCGGTCCTCGGCGCCTTCATCCTCTACGGCATCGGCTATGTGCTCTCGCGCGAGCGCCTCATGCGCTTCTTCGAGACGCGCCCCATGCGTCTTCTGGGCTTCAAGGGCGACGATATCGCCAGCGCCGTCGACTGGTTCGACCGCAAGGGGCAGTTCACGGTGCTCATCTGCCGCTGCGTCCCCGTCGTGCGCAGCCTGATCTCGATCCCCGCCGGCACCGCGCGCATGAACCCCGTGAAGTTCACGCTGTTCACGCTCGTGGGCTCCGCGGTGTGGAACACCATCCTGTGCTCCCTCGGCGCCGCCGCCGGCAGCGCTTGGATGCAGGTGTCCGAGCAGGCCGAGTGGGTCTCCGACATCGTGAAGTACGTGATCATCGCCATCGTGGTCGTCGTGGCGGTCTTCTGGATCTGGAAGCGGATCATCCCCAACCTCAAGCGCAACCGCGAGAACGTCTAAGCTGCCTTGACGGCGTCGGCGCCGCAGGCACGGCGGACGGCGCGCGCAGGCATACACGGCAGGAGGCCGTCGTCCCTTGTGGGGCGGCGGCCTCCTGATTTCATCTACAGGAGTTTGAGCTTGGCGAGCATGTGGGCGACGCCGTCATGGTCGACGTCATCGGTCACGTAGGTCGCCGCATCCTTGACGGGATCCCAGGCGTTGCCCATCGCCACGCTCGTGCCAACCGCCTCGAACATGGAGAGGTCGTTCTCCCCGTCGCCGAAGGCGATCGCCTCGTCCGGCGCGATGCCGTAGCGCTCGAGCGTGGCGCGCACGCCCGCCGCCTTGCCGCCCTCCTTGGGCACCACGTCGCAGAACAGATGCGACCACCGCGTCGTCTTGACCGAGGAGGTGCCGTCGAGGACCAGGTGCTCGTCCTCCTCGCCCAGAAACGCGCAGAACTGGTAGACGGGACCGCGGTATGCGTCGTCGAGATGGCCCAGGTCGTAGATGAGCCCCGCCTGCTGCGCCGTCGCGACCACGCGGTCGGAGAGCGCGTTCACGAAGGCGCGGTCGCGCATCATCACGAGGACATCGAAGGCCCCGTCGCGCGCCTGCTCCACGATCGCGCGCACGTCGACAGGGTCGATCTGGACGCTATGGTAGACGCCGCGGGCGTCGTAGCACAGCGAGCCGCTCAGCGACACGTAGGCGTCGAAGCCGTCAGCGAGCGCGGGCGGCAGCTGGTAGGAGGGGCGTCCCGAGGAGACGATGGTGAGGATGCCGCGCTCGCGCAGGCGGGTGAGCGCGGCGCGGGTCGATACGGGCATCCGGTGCGTCTCGAAGCTGAGCAGGGTCCCGTCGACATCGAAGAAAGCCGCCTTGATCACGCTGCCCGTCTCCCTCCCTGTTCGGCATCCGTATCGCCGCACATTGTAACGAATCCCCTGCATGCCGCGAACGCGCGGCGCCGGGCTTCGATATGAAACGCACAAGCGGGCGCGGCGCCGGAAGCGGACGGCGCCGTGGCCGTCTGCTAGGATTGATGCTGCCCGCCGCCCGAGGGCACGGGTATCCCGATCGATGAAAGGTCATCCATGGCGATTCTTCTCGGCTGCGACTCCGTGTCGCTCGACTTCCCCACCAAACGGGTCTTCAACGACGTCACCCTCGGCGTCGCGGCGGGCGACCGCATCGGTATCGTGGGCAGAAACGGCGACGGCAAGTCGACCCTGCTCCAGCTCCTCGCCGGCGAGCTCGAGCCCGACCGGGGCCGCGTCACGCACCGTCGCGACCTCGCCGTGGGGCTCCTGGGACAGAAAGACGCCCTGCTCGATGACGACACCGTGCACCGCGCCGTGGTTGGTGACGTGCCGGAATACGAGTGGGCGTCCTCGCCGCGCGTACGGCAGGTGCTCGACGGCCTCATCGCCGACGTACCGTGGGAGGGACTCGTAGGCGAGCTCTCCGGTGGCCAGCGGCGCCGCGTGGACCTCGCGCGCCTGCTGATCGGCACCTACGACGTCCTCATGCTCGACGAGCCCACGA
Organism: uncultured Collinsella sp.; assembly: GCA_949294785.1. Lineage (GTDB taxonomy): Bacteria > Actinomycetota > Coriobacteriia > Coriobacteriales > Coriobacteriaceae > Coprousia. The sequence continues at coordinate 9,193 of CASFIQ010000014.1, read as the reverse complement.
ACCATCTGGACATGCGCACCATCAACTGGCTCGCCCGGCACCTCAGATCCCGTTGGCAGGAGGGGGCGGGGGCGCTGCTGCTGGTGACGCACGACCGCTGGTTCCTGGACGAGGTCGCCCTCTCCATGTGGGAGGTCCACGACGGGCGCGTCGATCCCTTCGAGGGAGGCTACTCCGCCTACATCCTGCAACGAGTCGAGCGCGACCGACTGGCGGCCGTCGCCGAGGAACGGCGTCGCAACATGGCGCGCAAGGAGCTCGCCTGGCTCTCCCGCGGCGCGCAGGCGCGCTCCACCAAACCGAAGTTCCGCGTCGAGGCGGCGCGCGAGCTCATCGCCGACGTGCCCCCGCTGAGAAACGAGCTCGAGCTCAAGCGCCTCGCCGTGGCGCGTCTGGGCAAGCAGGTCATCGACCTCATCGATGTCACGGCGGGCTATCCCGACCGTCCCGCGGATGACGGCGCGGCGCAGGCCGAGCCGGGCGTCCCGCGGCCCGTCGTCAAGGACGTGACCTGGCTTATCGGCGCCGGGGACCGCCTGGGACTCTTGGGCGAGAACGGCGCGGGCAAATCGACCCTCATCGACGTGGTATCCGGGCGCCTCGCGCCCCTGTCCGGACGCGTGAAAATCGGGCAGACGGTGCGCTTCGGCGTGCTCTCCCAGCAACTCGACGAGCTCAAGCCGGTGTGGGACGACACGATCCGCGAGGTGCTCTCGCGCTACAAGCGCACCTACATCGTGGACGGGAAGGAGACGAGCCCCGAGAAGCTCCTCGAGCGGTTGGGATTCACCACCAAGCAGCTGTGGAGCCGCGTGGGTGACCTCTCGGGCGGGCAACGGCGGCGCCTCTCGCTCCTGCTCACAATCCTCGATGAGCCGAACGTCCTCATCCTGGACGAGCCGGGAAACGACCTCGACACCGATATGCTCGCGATCGTCGAGGACCTGCTCGACGGCTGGCCGGGCACCCTCATCCTCGTCACCCACGACCGCTACCTCATGGAGCGCGTCACCGACAACCAGTACGCCATCATCGGCGGGCACCTGCGACATGTCCCCGGCGGCGTGGACGAGTACCTGCGCCTGGTGGAGGCGGAGCATGCCGACCGGCGCGGCGCGGATGCGGCGCCGCGCACCGCCGATCCCGCAGCGGCAGCAACCCCGGCATCCGAAGGGGCTGCGGGGGCGCCGCGCCTCTCCAACGCCGAACGGCAGCGGCTGAAGCGCGAGGTGGCGTCGCTCGAGCGGCGCTGCGACACCCAGCGCACCCGCCTCGAAGAGCTCGAGAACGCCATGTCCGAGGTCGACCCAACCGATTACCTCGCCCTGGGCGAGCAGCAGCGAAAGATCGCCGAGGCGCGCGCGGCGCTCGACGAGCTCGAGACCGCCTGGCTCGAGGCGAGCGAGACGCTCGAAGGATAGAAGGGGGCCTCATGAACCTGCCCGTCAACACGCTGAGCCGCGGCGAGCGGGCGCGCCTTGCCGCGGGAACCATGACCGACGAGCAGGTCGAGGTGCTTTTCACCGCCGTCGAGCGCAACCATCGCGCCAAGGTGCGCGCATATCGCCGCGCAGCCATCCTGGTCGCAGCCATATCGGTCCTGCTGTGGGGCGCCACGGCGGCGCTCGCCGGCCTGACGCCGGCCGTGCTGTTCGCCGGCGCGGCAGTTGCGATGCTCGATGCCGTCGCGCTGGTCTGCACGTGGCACCTGGGCATCGGCATATTCCGCCGCCAGTTCAACGCCGCGCTCCTGGAGGGGCATCCCGCGTTCGCCAGCCGCCATCAGCTGTAGGAATGCCGTCCATCGGCCCGTGAGGCGGCATTCCCCCAAGCGGTCCGCCATGGAAGAGCCTTGGCACCGCGCGGTCGAGCTGCGAGCCGCAGAGGCCGTCGTGGAGCCCGCTGCGCGCGAACCGACTACTTTCCGATAAGGTGACGCAGGGCGGCCACGGGATGATACCGCAGCATGCGCGGCCCCGCGTAGCGCATCACCGCGCGGATCCGCTCCCGCTGGGACGCCGGATAGCAGTGCGTGGCACACTTGTTGCACGAGGTCTTGGTTGCCATGTGGGGGCAGAGCTCCGTACGGCGGGCGGCGAGCGCGTCGAGCTCGGCGCACGACGGGCACACGGCCTCGCCGCAGAGCGCGCACTCGGTGCGCGCAGCGGCCTGGTGATGTCCGCGGCAGTAGATGGCGATCATCTGCGAGACGACGCGCTGCTCGCGCGCACGGCGGCGCGCGACGGCGGGCGTATCGGGTGTCTTGGGCATACGTCTCCCCTATCGGTTCTCGAGATGCGGCGGATTCCCCACTTGCGACAGGTCGCACGGTCGCGGGACGATCGTCGGGCGAAGGGCGTCCCGCGCCCGGACGAGCGTCCGCGCGGCGCTGCCCCGCACGCATGCCGCTATGCGCGCAGGCGCGCCTCCTCCTCCGGCGTGATGGTCTTGATGCGCGTCGCGAGCGCGACGCCCATGCCGCACACCACGAGCAGCAGGATCGCGCGTGCCGGCGGAAAGTCGACGAGCATGAAGCTGATGGCGCAGGTCGCCGCCGTCACGGCAAACATCGTAACCTTCTTGCGCGCCGTCATGCCCCCCGTCTCGCGGAAAGGCACCACGTAGCTCCGGTACAGGCGCGTGGTGCGCAGCCAGGCATCGAAGCGCGGGCTGCTCTTGGCGAAGAGCGCCGACGCCAGAAGGACCAGGGGCGTCGTGGGCAGGATGGGCACGACCACGCCCACCGCGCCGAGTGCGAGCACGAGCCAGGCGCAGGCGAAGAGGATCTTCTCGATCAGGGTACGGTGCAGGGCGCGTTTCATAGGGCTTCCTTTCTTACGGACGAGAGGACGCGGGGCTCGAGGATTCGGCAAGGCCCCATGCAGCGGAACGGGACAGCGGGAGCGGTCATCAGCTCAAACGACCGCCTTCAAGCGAGACGACGCGGTCGGCGATGGCGAGCGTGCTCGGGCGGTGGCTCACGATGACGACGGTCCTGCCCGCCCTGCCGTCCTCCAGCGCCCTGAGGATCGCGGCCTCGTTCAGGCTATCGAGGTTGGAGGTCGGCTCATCGAGCAGCATAAGCGGCGCATCGCGCAGAAATGCCCGCGCGAGCCCGATGCGCTGCTTCTCGCCGGCGGAGAGCACGTCCCCCAGCTCGCCGGCCCGCGTGGCGTAACCCCCCGGCAACCCCGCGATCACATCGTGGATGCGGACGGCACGCGCCGCCGCCTCGACCTCCGCATCGGTCGCGTCGGGCCTGCCGATGCGGATGTTGTCGGCAAGGCTCTCGTTGAACAGATGCGTGTCCTGCGTGACCAGGCTCTGCGTCCGGCGAAGCCCATGGGTCGAAGCGGACCGCACGTCGACCGACCCCACCTCGATGCGGCCGCGGTCGACGTCCCAGAAGCGCATGATGAGCGCGAGCAGCGTCGACTTGCCCGATCCGCTTTTGCCCGCAAGGCCCATGATGGCGCCCTCGGGCACCGCGAGCGAGATATCGTCGAGCACGGGGTCGCCACCGTAGGAGAACGTCACGCCATCGACGCCCACCTCGGCGCCTGCCGGCTCCATGCCTACGGCGACCTCGGCCACGGCGGGCTCCTCATCGAGGATGCCGAGCACGCGCTCGCCCGCCGCGAACGTCTGCTGAAGCCCCGTGCCGAGGCTCGCAAGCGCGAGCACCGGACCGAACGAGCTCATGAGCAGCACGGTTCCCAGCAGCATGTGCGCGAGCGTGATGTGTCCGAAGTAGAACAGATGAAGCCCCGCGATGGCGATGGCGAGGTCGAACAGCCAGACCACGACGGACATTGCCGCCTGGTTGGCCCCGGCGCGATCCTTGAGCTCCGCCTCGCGATCGGCAAGGGTTGCGCTGCGGCGGAAGAACTCGGCGCCCCGGGCGCGCGCGACGCCGTACTGCATGGCCTCGCCAAGACCGCGCAGGCTGTCGAGAAGATAGGTGTCGAGTGCGCCCAGCTCGTCGCGGAAGCGTTTGCCGCTCGCACCCGATGCGGCATTTGCGACAACGGGCACCACCGCGCCCACCACGGCAAATGACGTCGCGGCGATTGCGGCGAACACGGGGTGCAGGGCGAACTCGGCAGCCACCACAACCACGCTCACCCCGATCGCGATCGCGACGGGAGAGATGGTGTGCGCGTAGAACACCTCGAGGAGCTCGATGTCCCCCGTGATGACCGAGATGAGGTCGCCGCTGCCGCGCCCCGTGAGCTTGGCGGGCGCGAGGCGGCGGAGCGCCGCGAACACCAGGTGCCGGATGCGCGCAAGCAGCTTGAAGGCGATGTAGTGGTTCGCCGTCTGCTCCAGATAGTGCAGCACGCCGCGCGCGACGGCGCATGCGGCAAGAACCGCGAACAGCGTCCCGTAGGCGGGCATGAAGTCAAATCCCGCCGCCGAGAGCGCGGCGGCGAGGCCCGCCACGGGCACCGCGATGGCGGCGAGATGCCCGGCGATGCCCGCCATGATGGCGAAGGCCATGACGCCCCAAAACGGCCCCACCAGGCCGACAAGCCGCCGCATGATCGAGATCCTGCTCATGAGAGGGTCCTTTCGAGGTCGTGCTGGGCGCGCCAGAGGCCCGCATAGGCACCGCCCGCGGCGAGCAGCTCTTCGTGCGCCCCCTGCTCGACGAGGCGCCCGCGGTCGAGGACGCAGACGGTATCGGCGCGTTCGAGGTTCGCGAGCCGGTGGCTCACCACCACGACGGTGCGCGTGCCCGCGATATCGCGGATGACATCGGCGATGGCGGCCTCGGAATCCGCATCGATGTTGGAGCTCGCCTCGTCGAAGATGAGGACCTCGGCCCGCGTGAGCAGCGCGCGGGCGATGCATAGCCGCTGCCGCTGCCCGCCGGAGAGGTTCTGCGCCCCCTCGGCCACCGCCATATCGAGCCCGCCGGCATCGCGCACGAACCCGTCGATGCGCGCCTGCGCAAGGACGCTCCACAGCCGCGCGTCGCTCGCATGCGCATCGCCCATGAGAAGGTTCTCGCGGAGCGTCCCCTGAAAGAGGTGCCCGCGCGTGGGCACCACCACCAGATGGCGGGCGAGATCCTCCGGCGCGATGTCGCGCACCTCGATGCCGCCCACGCTGATCGAGCCCGAATACCCCGTGAGGCGTCCCGCCGCAAGCGCCGCGAGCGTCGACTTGCCCGAACCGGACGCGCCGGTGACGCCCACGAACGACCCGGGCTCCACCGCGAGCGTCACATCGTGCAGCACCTCGCGCTCGGGCACATAGGAAAACGAGAGGCCGTGGATGGCGATGCCGACTCCCTGGGCGAGCCCCGGCGAGGCATCGAGCTCGCGTGACCCCATAAGCGGCTCGGGGGCATCGAGGATCTTGAAGATGCGGTCGGCTGCGGCGGAACCGTTCATCGCCGTATGGAAGTAACTGCCGAGCGTGCGCATGGGGATGAAGAACTCGCTCGAGAGCACGACGATCGCGAACGCGGCGGGAAGCCCGATCCTTCCCGCGGCGAGCTCGCCCACCGCGAGGAATATGCCGAGAGCCGCGCCGCCATAGGCCACGAGGTCCATGATGATGATCGAGTTCAGCTGCATGGTGAGCACGCGCATGGTGACACGGCGAAAGGTCTCGGCCTCCTCGTCCATCTGGCGCGCCTTCGCGGCATCGGCCTCGAAGACCTTGAGGGTCGTGAGGCCCTGAAGGTTCTCGAGGAAGCTGTCGCCGAGCTCCGCGTACTGCTGCCAATAGGACGCGAGCAGGCGCTTTGCGATCGTCTGAACCGCCGCGATGGCGATGGGGATGAGCGGCACGCACGCGATGAGGCCCGCTGCGACGGGAAGCGATATGGGGGCGATGCAGGCGAAGAGCGTGATGGGCGCCAGGAGCGCGTAGAAGAGCTGCGGCAGATAGAGGCCGAAGTAGGTCTCGATCTGCTCGACGCCCTCGCCCGCCACCTGCACGACCTCGGAGGTGGGCACCTGCTGCGCGTACGCCGGGCCCAAACGGAGCATCTTGTCGTAGAGGGCGCGGCGCAGCGTCTCCTTGACCCCGCGCGAGGCGAGAAATCCCATATGCGACGCCGCGCGCGTCGCCGCGAAGCGCACGACGAGACAGCTTGCGGCGCCTAGTACCGACGGCACGGCGAACGAAGCGTCGACCCTGCCCGCAAGCAGGGCATCGACCACGAGCGCCACGCCCGCGACCAGGACGATGTTGGCCACGAGGGCCACCCATTGCAGCGCCACCTGCGCGGCGACGAAGCGCATGGACCGCCGCCCCGTCCTCACCAGACGACCGTTGACCACCCCGATGCGCTCCTTCCCTCCGCCCCGGACACCGCCCCGGGCATCGCCCATAAGTTAGACGACCGTAACATATGGACATGGGGAACCGGCACAAGCAAAGAGTAAGCCACAGTAAACCTATAAGTTCACGGTGGCTTATCCTATGGGACGCAATCGCCGTCGCGCGGACCGACGGTCACGCCGCGTGGTCGAACTGCGAGTTGTAGAGGTCGGCGTAGAACCCGTCGCGCGCGAGCAGCTCCTCGTGGGTCCCGGACTCGACGATGTCGCCGTCGCGCAGCACCAAGATCTTGTCGGCGTTCCTGATGGTGGAGAGCCGGTGCGCGATCACGAAGCTCGTGCGCCCGCGCATGAGGGCGTCCATGGCGCGCTGGATGAGCTCCTCGGTGCGCGTGTCCACGTTCGAGGTGGCCTCGTCCAGGATCAACGCCGGACGGTCGGCGAGCACGGCGCGCGCGATCGTCACGAGCTGCCGCTGGCCCTGGGAGAGGTTCGTCCCCTCCTCGTTGATCTGGAAGTCGTACCCGCCGGCGAGCGTGTGGATGAAGTGGTCGCACCGCGCGGCGCGGGCCGCGGCCTCAACCTCCTCGTCGGTGGCATCGGGCCTGCCGTAGCGGATGTTCTCGCGGATGGTTCCGTTGAAGAGCCACGTGTCCTGCAGGACCATGGCGAACTCCGCGCGCAGCGCGCGCCGGTCCCAATCGCGCACGTCGATCCCGTCGACCGAGAGCGACCCCGCGTCCACATCCCAGAAGCGCTGCAGAAGCTTGATAAGCGTCGTCTTGCCCGCTCCCGTGGGGCCCACGATCGCGATGGTCTGGCCGGGTTCGGCCGTGCACGAGAAGTCGTGGATGATGGTCTGACCTGGCTCGTACCCGAAGCGCACATGGTCGAAGACCACGCGCCCCTCGCGGCGTGCGGGCACCTGCGAACGCTCGGGCTGCGTCTCCTCGGGCGCCGCGAGGAACTCGAAGACGCGCTCCGTGGCCGCCGCCATGGACTGCATGGTGTTCGAAACGTTGGCGAGCTGCTGGATGGGCTGGGTGAAGTTGCGCACGTACTGGATGAAGCTCTGGATGTCGCCGGGGCCCGCCTGACCGGAGAGGCACAGCCCCGCGCCCACCACCACGACGCCCACGTAGCCCATGTTGCCCACGAGGCTCATGAGCGGCATCATGAGGCCCGAGAGGAACTGGCTGCGCCACGCGCTCGTAAAGAGGCGGTCGTTCTCGCGCTCGAACTCCGCCACGGCGGCGTCTGCCCGGTCGAAGACCTGGATGACGCCCTGGCCGGCGAAGTCCTCCTCCACGATGCCGTTCACCCGGCCCAGGACCTCCTGCTGCTCGCGGAAGTAGCGCTGCGAGAAGTGCACCATCACGCCCACGATGAGGATGCTCGCGGGCAGCGTGAGCACAGTCACGCCGGTGAGCGGCAGCGATATGGAGAGCATCATGACCAATACGCCCACCACCTGTGTGATCGAGGTGATCAGCTGCGTGATGGACTGGTTGAGCGACTGCCCCAGCGTGTCCACGTCGTTGGTGATGCGCGAGAGCACGTCGCCCTTGCTGTGCTCGTTGAAGTAGCCCATGGGGACCACGGCGATCTTCTCGGCGATCTCGCGGCGCATGCGGTAGCAGATCTTCTGCGTGACCCCGGTCATGAGCCAGCCCTGGATCAGGTTGCAGGCCGAGCTCGCCAGATAGATTCCCAGAAGCCCCAGGAGCGTGGCGCCGATCCAGGCGAAGTCGACCGAGCCCGTACCCTGGACCGTCGCCACGAGCCCCTCGTAGAGCTTCGTGGTCACCGTGCCCAGCACGCGCGGGCCCACGATGTTGAAGACGACCGACCCCACCGCGAACACGAGCGCGAGCACGACGGCAACGCGGTGCCGGCCTACGTATCCCAGAAGCTTGACCATGGTCCCCTTGAAATCACGGGGCTTCTCACCGCGACCGCGGCCTCCCCTCATCGGCGGCATCAGCGATCGCCTCCCTTCATAACCTGGGCGATCTCCTCGTCGGTGAGGCCGAGCTCGTCGGCGGAGAGCTGGCTCTGCGCGATCTCCAGATACGCCGGGCAGCTCCGCAGGAGCTGGTCGTGCGTGCCGCGGCCGACCACATGGCCCTCGTCGAGGACCAGAATCTCGTCCGCGTGCATGATGGTGGCGATGCGCTGGCCCACGACCACCACGGCGGCATCGGTGACGTTTTTCGCCAGCTCGGCGCGCAGCCGCGCGTCGGTAGCGTAGTCGAGGGCGGAGAACGAATCGTCGAAGACGAGCACCTCCGGGCGCTTGGCAAGCGCCCGGGCGATCGCCAGGCGCTGGCGCTGGCCACCCGAGACGTTCGTGCCTCCCTGTGCGATGGGCGCGCCGTAACCCTCGTCGCGCTCCGCAATGAACTCCTCCGCCTGCGCCACGGTGGCCGCGGCGCGCATGTCGTCGTCGGTGACGGTATCGCCCGCGAACTTGATGTTGCTCTCAATGGTGCCCGAGAAGAGCATGCCCTGCTGCGGTACGTAACCGATCCTGCGACGCAGCTCCGAGAGGCTCCAGTCGCGGACGTCGATGCCGTCGAGCAGCACCGCGCCGCCCGTGACGTCGTAGAGGCGCGGGATCAGCTGCACGAGCGTGGACTTGCCTGAGCCGGTGGACCCGATGATGCCCGTCATGCGCCCGGCGTGTGTGGTGAAGCTGATGCCCTGGATGACGTCGTGACGCGCATCGGGGTACTGGAAGCTCACGTCGCGGAAGGTCAGCTCGCCGCTCGGGGCGTCCGCGGCGGGCAGCTGCGGGCGGGCCGGGTCGGTGATTGAGAGCGGGCAGCTCACGACCTCCTCCACGCGCTCGGCGGCGACCTCGGCGCGCGGCAGGATCACCGAGACCATGGTCAAGA
>CASFIQ010000013.1 GCA_949294785.1 uncultured Collinsella sp. | reverse complement strand
CCCGCCGCGGTCGCCGCCGCGACCGCCGAAGCCGCCACGGCCGCCGCGATCGTCACGGCCGCCGCGCGGACCGCGGTCGTCGTTATCCAGGCCCATGGCGCGCATGGGCTCGATGATCTGGTCGAGGTCGGCCAGCAGGCGCTCGGCCGTCTCGGCGGAGAGCTGCGGCACGAGCTTCTTGCGCTTGGCACCCTGGGCCTCGGCCAGCTCCACCGCGTTCTCGTCGGCGCGGACGATGATCTTGCGCATGTCGCCGTCCTCGGGCTCGATGCGGCTCACGATGTCGTTCTTCTCTGCCTGGGCGAGCAGGCGATCGAGCTCGCGCAGGCGCATGCCCAGAAGATCCGCCATCTCCTTCTCCTCCATCTGGGGCTTGAGCTCCAGGAGCTTGAGGGCGCGGATCAGGTTGTTCAGGCGCTCGGCGTCGGCCTTCTCCTCGTCCGCGATTGCGAACTTGCGGTTGCGGAGCAGGCGCGCGGCGCGCTGGACCTTGTCGAACAGCAGGTCGTCGATGTCGGCCGGATCGATCGCGGCGGCGTCGCCCTCCGCGTCGTCCTCGTCAGACGCGGTCTCGTCCACGTCCGCGGCGTCAGCCTCGGCAGCGACGGCGTCCTCGGCGGCAACCTCCGCCACCGCGTCCATCTCGTTCATCTCGTCGGTCATGTCCATCTCGTTCATCTCGTCAAACTCAGCCATGTCTCTTCCTTCCATCCCTTCCGGGATACACGCGCCCCACGGGCGCCATCTCGCGTGACGGCTCTCGCACGTCCCCTGGTCTCACCTTTCGGTGCTGGAACAGTGTATCGGCGCGCGGCGCCGCTACCGGCGAAAAATCTCGTCATCACCGAAACGCCCCATTTCGCCTAAGGCGAGATGGGGCGCAGGCGTCTCATCGGTTGTCGCGACGCTCCGGATACGGCGGCGCCGCTCCGGGCGCGGCGGCGAGAAGCTCACTCCTCGTGGTTCAGCAGGTAGCGCCGCACCGGGTAGGCGATGATCGCCGTCGCCGTGAGGACGGCGGCGATGACATGGAAGACCGTCTCCGCCGTGCCGTCGATCCAATGCGTCTGGGCGAGCGCCTCCACGAAGAGCGCGACGAGCACCAGCACGTACCAGCTGCCCAGGTAGCGCAGCAACTGGCCCTTCAGACCCGTGAACTCACTCTCCCGCTCATAGGGGCCAAATTCGTCTTTCGCCATATCGATCGGCCTCCTCGCGTCACCGGCGCCCCGCCTGGCAGCAAGGCATAATCGTTCACTTTCAAACGATACCGGTGATATGGCAGCGCCGCGTGAGGGGCGTGTCAGCAAACGGTAAGGAAAACCAGGTGCCCGCCGCTAGCTTTGACGATAGTGCGCGAAGAAGTCCGCGAGGTCGACGAGGGCCTCGCGCAGCACCTCCATACGCGGCAGATACACGATGCGGAAGTGGTCGGGCTTTGCCCAGTTGAAGCCGCCGCCACGGGTGATGAGGATGCGCTTCTCATGCAGAAGGTCAAGGGCGAACTGCTCGTCGTCGGTGATGTTGAAGCGCTCGACGTCCATCTTGGGGAAGATGTAGAACGCCGCCTTGGGCTTGACGGCGGTGATGCCCGGAATCTCGTTCA
>CASFIQ010000012.1 GCA_949294785.1 uncultured Collinsella sp. | reverse complement strand
CGCGGCGGCGCACGACATGGGCGTGATCGAGCGCGTGCTGCCGCGCCGGTGCGCGTTCGAGCGCTGGCGCGGCAAGAACCGCGGGCAGCGCCAGGTGCTCTGCGCGAACGTCGATATCGTTCTCATCGTGGTCGCATTGGGCGCCGGCGAGGTCCTGCTCGACCGCGTGGCGCGCTCGCTCGTGCTGATCGCCGATTGCGGGGCCCGCGGCGTGGTGGTGCTCACGAAGGCGGACCGCGCCTCCGCGGAGGAGCTCGCCCAGGACCTCCAGCGCGTGCGGCGCCTGGTGGGAGATGACGTTCGCGTGCTTGTGACCTCGTCTGCCACGGGCGAGGGCCTCGATGACGTGCGCCGCTGCGTGCCGGCGGGGACCTGCGCGATGATTCTGGGGGAATCCGGTGCGGGCAAGTCGACGCTGCTCAATGCGCTTTTGGGACATGAGGCGCTCGCGACGGGCGCCGTGCGCGAGCGCGATGATGCCGGACGCCACACCACGGTCGCGCGCGTGATGGTGAAGCTTCCCGGGGATGCCGGTGTCATCGCCGACGCCCCCGGGCTTCGGAGCCTTCCGCTCGTGGGGCACGAGCGCGGGTTGGCGCGAACGTTCCCCGAGGTGGTGGCCGCAAGCCATGGGTGCCGCTTCAACGACTGCACGCATACGCACGAGCCGGGTTGCGCGGTTCGCACCGCGCTCGACGCCGGAGAGGTCGATGCGCTGCGGCTCGACGCCTTCCTCGCGCTCGCGGCGGAGATGCGCGTGAGCGCTCAGAGCCTCGATCCGGATATCCATCTGTAACGGCTGTCCGTCCCGCGCCGTCGGACCATCTCGTCGTTTACCGAAGCGGGGCATCGATTATTGAATCTGGTGTCGTATCGCAAGGAAATGCTCAGTCGCCCCTTCTCTCACCAGGGCGTTTGCTCATCTGACAACTGATACCGGTACCTGTCTGACCGCAATCTGACCGAAATTCGAAAGACTCTGGGCGCCAATCTGACTGCATGGTCAGATGGGCGCCCAGATTTTTGTCAGACGCCGCCTCAGAACTTCCGAAAGTCATGCGCCGTCGGCTGCGGCGCCTCGAGAATGGGCTCATCGAAGCTGCTTCGGCGGCGGGCCGATCGAGAGGAGGCGGTCATGGGGCGGTCGCGGCGGATAGCGCTGAGCGCGGTGTTCGGGCTGTTGGCGGTCGTTGTCGCATGGCTGTACGGCTCGAGCGTGCGCGCCGAGGCGGATGAGGCGCGGCAGAGCGCCCTCGCCGCATACGGCGGGGACCTCATCGAGGTCTGCGTCGCCGCCCGCGATATCCAATCGGGCGAGCTGCTTGACGAGGCGAACGTCCACATCGAGGAGTGGGTCGCGGAGCTCGTGCCCGCCGGAGCCCTGACCTCGATGGAGGATGTTGCGGGGAAGCGGGTGACCGCGCCCATCCCGGGGCGTGCGGTGATCTGCCCGCTGTATCTGGAAGTGTGCGACGGTTCGATCGAGGTTCCGGCGGGCAAGGTCGCCGTCTCGGTGGCGGCGGACGAGCGCAGCGCGGTAGGCGGGGCGGTGGGCTCGGGAGATGCCGTCGATGTCTACGTATCGAACGACGGTATCGCCGATCGGCTCTGCCGGGCGAGCGTGATCGCGACGAGCGCGAGCGATAAGGACTCGACCGACATCACCTGGGTGACGCTCGCCGTGGAGCCCGATGAGGTATCCGAGGTGCTCGCCGCGACCGCGAAGGGGACCGTGAGCCTTGCGCTGCCCGATGCGTCGGCAGATCGCTCGTCCGCGGATACCGAGCCGGACCGTGATCTTGACGAGGGGGAGAGATGATGGATGCGATGTGGCTGGTTCTGACTTCCGAGGACCGTTTCACGGCGTTGCGCGACCGGGTCCTGTCCCGTGATCGATCGGCCCGGACCGTGCTGGTGGCGGATGTCGGCTCGGCGGTGTCGGTCGCCGGCGCCCTCGCACCGACAACCCCCGATCTCAACGCCATGCTCGAGCTCCCCGCATCCGAGCTTCCCGGTGCGGTGGGGGAGCTGCGGAGGGGGTGTGCGGGCATGGGGCGCATCGCCGTGATCGTCGATGCACGCGATCCGGCGGCGGTCGCCGGCGCGGTCGTGGCGGGTGCGACGGAGGTCATCGTGGACGCAACGGGCTCCGGGGACGCGTGTGAAAGCGACGCGGGTGCGGTATGTGCGATTGAGAGAGGCCCTGCCGCTCCGGAGCCCGTCGTCGATGGGCCTCGCGCTTGCCTGAAACGCGATAGGGCGGAGGCAGCGCCGTCCGCCCCGCTCGGCAACCAGGCCGGATCGCCGCCGTATCCTGCCGAGATGCAGCGCTATTTGGATGAACTCGACGAGCCCGATATCAATATGCTGTTCGATGACGGCGATGCGGACGGCACGGGAAGCATGACAACGGCGCGACGCGACGAACCCGCCGGCATCTCACGGTGTGCGGCCTCTCCGGATTCCTCGAGCGGCGCGTCGGCACATGGGCCGCGTGCGCCCGTCGTCGCCGTCCTCTCGGGCCAAGGTGGCACGGGCAGAAGCACCCTGGTGGCGGCGATGGCCGCGGCCGCCGCGCAGGCGGGGCTCCGTGCCGCCGTCCTGGACCTCGACCTCATGTTCGGAAGGCTCCCCGCCATCTTCGGGGTCGAGCGCCCGCAAGACCTGGCTCAGCTGATCGAACCCGCGCGCCGCGGCGCGCTTCGCGAGGAGGAGCTGGTGCGCGCCTCGATGCGCGTCGGGCCCGGTCTTACGCTCTGGGGGCCGGCGCGCCTGCCCGAGCAGGCGGAGCTGCTCGGGCCCGTCACCGAGCGGCTCATCGGGGTGCTCCGGGCCGAATCGGACATCATCTTCGCGGACACCTCGGTGTTTTGGGGCGATGCTGTCGCTGCTGCGGTCGCGGAAAGCGACCGGCTGCTGATCGTATCGGACGGCCGGCAGGGTTCGGATTGGGCGTCGGTCCGCGCGATCGAGCTGGCGACGCGTATCGGCGTGCCGCGGACCCGCATGACCAGCGTGCTCAACCGTTTGGGGCGCGCTGGCTCGGGTGAGGACGAGCGGGCGCGATTCGAGTTTGCCTGCGGGCTTTCGTCGCGCGCCGCGGTGGCGGACGGCGGCGACGAGATCGCGGCGTTCGCCGACGTGGGGCGCCTGTCCGATTGCCTCGCGCGGCCCGGGCCCTTCGCGGACGACGTGCGCGCCCTCGTGGCGCAGATCGCCATCGAGCTGGGTTGCGCGGTCGATCGGGCCGCGCTCGAGGCACCCGTGCGGGAAGACGAGCCCCGCACGCGTTGCATCAGGCTGCCTTGGAGACAGGGGGAGGATGATCGGGAATGACCGTCTACCAACGCGTTCGCGCCGTGGCGCCGCGTCTCGGTCGGCTGCGTGCGGGAGGCCCGCGCGCCCGCCGCGCCCGCCGCGAGCTGGTTCGGGATGTGAAGCTGGATGCGATGGAGCGCATCGGGTACGCCGAGATGGCGCGTATCGCCACCTCGCCGGACATGGGCCGTTCGCGCGACGAGCTGCGCCCCGCGGTCGAGGCGGTGCTCAATGCCCGTCTGCTCGAGACCGGCGAGGTCGACGATGCGGATGAGGTGGTCGCGAGCGTTCTCGACGACGTGGTGGGGCTCGGCCCCCTGCAGCCGCTGCTCGAGGACGATTCGGTGACCGAGATCATGGTCAACGGGCGCACCTCGGCCTATTTCGAACGCGACGGCGTGCTCCATCCCATGGAGTGCCTGTTCGAGACCGACGAGCAGATCCGCATCCTCATCGACCGGATCATCGCCCCTCTGGGTAGGCGCGTTGACGAGCGCAGCCCGCTGGTGAACGCGCGTCTGAAAAATGGTTTCCGCGTGAACGCGGTCATCCCGCCGATCGCGCTCGACGGGCCCACGATCACCATCCGAAAGTTCTCGGACCGTATCACGTCGCTGTCCGAGCTGGTTGGGCTGGGATCGCTTCCCGCCTGGTACGCCGGGCTTCTCTCGTGCGCGGTCTCGCTTCGCCAGGACCTTGCCGTCGCCGGGGGCACGGGGTCGGGAAAGACGACGCTGCTGAATGCGCTGTCCTGCGAGATTCCCGTCAACGAGCGCATCGTCACCATCGAGGATTCGGCGGAGCTCAAGTTCAGCCGTCATCCGCATGTGGTGCGGCTCGAGGCGCGCGATGCGTCGATCGAGGGCGAGGGCGCGGTCACGATTCGCGACCTGGTCGCCAACGCGTTGCGCATGCGGCCCGACCGCATCGTGGTGGGCGAGGTCCGCGGGTCGGAATGCATCGACATGCTCTCGTCGATGCAGACCGGGCATGATGGCAGCCTGACGACCCTTCATGCCGGCAGCGCGGAGGAGGCGGTCGTGCGCCTCACGCTGCTCGCGCGATACGGCATCAATCTGCCCTCGGAGCTCATCGAGGAGCAGATTGCGCTCGCGCTCGACGGCATCGTGATGAGCGAGCGCGCCGCGGACGGGCACCGATACGTCTCGTCCTACACCGGGGTCTCGCGCGCCGCGTCGGGCGGTGTTGAGCTGACGCGGTACGTGAGCTTCGATCGCGCGGGACCGGCCTGGAAGCTGGAGCTCGAGCCGCCGTTTATCGAGCAGGCGCTCGCCGAGGGCGTGCTCACGCAGGAGGAGGTGGACGAATGGCGGTCTATCTGCCCGTGATCTCGGGCGTTCTCGCGGCCCTTGCGGCATGGGGGCTGCTTGCGGGCGACGCGGCCCGGGCTTCCGCGGACGATGTCCGACAGGGCGCTGCGGCCGTCCTCGAGCGTGCGGCGGCGGCAATCGGCGCCCGGCTGCCCGCCGGCGTCATCGCCTGCCCCGGGGCGGAGGCAGCGCTTGCGGTCG
>CASFIQ010000011.1 GCA_949294785.1 uncultured Collinsella sp. | reverse complement strand
CGAGGGGACGCCCGACGAGGTGCTCACCCGCGCGGACGTGCTCGCCGGGCTCGAGTTGGACGTGCCGCCCGCGTGCGAGCTCGCCCTCGCGCTGAGAGGGCGCGGGCTCCCCGTGACGCTCACGGTCGAGGAGGAGGGGCTTGCCGACGAGGTCGCGCGCCTGCTGGCGGCGTGCGATCGGCGCGGTGCCGGAAGCGCCTCGGTGCAGGCCGACCCTCGTCGTGCGGGTGGGGCGCCATCGGCATCCGACGCCGCGCCCGGTTCGACCACCTTGGAGGTCCCCACCGCCGCGGCGGTGCCGCCGCGCCAAGCGGGCGGGCCCCTGCTCGTCTTCGAGCGGGTGAGCTACAGCTACGAGCCCTCTTCCCGCGAGCGGGCGCGCCGCCTGCGCCTCAAGCGCGACGCCCGCGACCGGCGTGTCGCCTGGGGCGGTGACCCCAACGAGGTCTGGGCGCTTCGCGAGGTGGACCTCACGGTGCACCGGGGGGAGTTCCTGGGCATCGCAGGGCATACGGGATCGGGGAAATCGACCCTCATCCAGCATATGAACGGCCTTATCCATCCGCAGGAGGGACGGGTGCTCGTGGATGGCGAGGACCTTTCCGACCGCCGCGCTGCCGCGCGCGTCCGTTCGCGCGTGGGCGTCGTCTTCCAATATCCCGAGCACCAGCTCTTCGCATCGACGGTCTTCGAGGACGTGGCGTTCGGCCCCCGGAACCTGGGACTTCCTGAGGACGAGGTGGACCGTCGCGTGCGCGCCTCGCTCGCGCGCGTGGGGCTCGATGCCGGGGAGGCGGGCTCTAAGAGCCCGTTCTCGCTTTCCGGCGGTCAGCAGCGCCGCGTCGCCTTCGCGGGCGTGCTCGCCATGGATCCCGAGGTCCTCGTCTTGGACGAGCCCGCCGCTGGTCTCGACCCCGCGGCGCGGCGCGCCTTCCTGGACCTCGTCGCCGGCCTCAATGACCAGGGGCTCACCGTGGTCATGGTCTCGCACAGCATGGAGGATCTGGCGCGCCTGGCAGACCGCATCGCGGTCCTGAACGAGGGGCGCATCGTCG
This sequence comes from uncultured Collinsella sp., assembly GCA_949294785.1. Lineage (GTDB taxonomy): Bacteria > Actinomycetota > Coriobacteriia > Coriobacteriales > Coriobacteriaceae > Coprousia. Next base: position 12,558 of record CASFIQ010000011.1, on the reverse strand, counting down.
CCGTGGGCGCCCCGCGTGAGGTGTTCGCCGCGGCAGACGAGCTCGAGCGCATCGGCCTCGGCCTTCCTGCGCCGGAGCGCATGGCGCGCGCCCTCTCGGCGCGCGGGGTCGCGCTCTCGGGGGTGGTGCACCTCACCATCGGCGAGGTCGCGGACGATATCGCGCGCAGCGCAGCCGTCTGCGGGGCAGCGGGCGCGGGGGAGGTGACCGGGTGATGGAGGCGTTCTCCTTCGGCAGCTACTATCCGGGCGAGGGACCGCTCTACCGTCTGGACCCGCGCACCAAGCTCCTGGGCGGCATCGCGTTTCTCATCATCGCGCTCATGGCAAGAAGCGCCATCGCGCTTGTGCCGCTCGGGCTGTTCGTGGCGGTGCTCTACCTGCTCGCGGGCGTGCCCGCCGGCCGCGCCGTGCGCTCGCTGGTGCCCTTGCTCGGCATCATCGTCGTGGTGGGCGTGCTCAACCTGTTCACCGACCATAGCGGGCCCGTCCTCGTCAATTGGGGAATTCTGCAGATCAGCGAGGGGAGCCTGGGGTCGTTCGTCTTCATCTCGGCGCGCATGCTCGCGATGATGTGCGCGATGAGCATCGTGACGATGACCACGCAGACCCTCGATCTCACCCATGCGGTCGAGCGGCTGCTTGCCCCGCTTTCGCGCTTCGGCGTGCCCGCGCACGAGATCGGGATGATGCTGGGCATCGCCTTGCGCTTCATGCCGCAGTTCGCGACCGAGTTCCGCGATACGTACCGTGCGCAGGTGAGCCGCGGCGCCCGCGTGTCACGGGGCCCCGTGGCGAGCGTGCGCATGCTCTCGTCGGTTTCGATTCCGCTGTTCGCGAGCATCTTCCGCCATGCGGAGACGCTCGCCGCCGCCATGGACGCGCGCTGCTACCATGGCGAGCAGGGGCGGACGCGCCTGCGCGAACTGCGTTTCCGTTCGCTCGACGGCGCCGCGGTGGCGGCTTTGGCGCTGCTTGCCGCCTCGGTGATCGCGGTCAACCTGATCGTCGGTTAGGGGAGAGAAAGGATCCGGATGATGGAGATTCATGACGTCGGCGCCAAGCGCGCGACGGCGGATGCGCGCCGCGCGGGCTCCGTCGAAGGGGGCGACCCCGTGGACGGGCTGGACTTGGTGCTCTCGTATCTGAGGGCGGTGCCCGCGTGGTACCTCGCCACGAGCGTGGGCGGTCAGCCGCATGTGCGACCGTTCTCGTTCGCCGCGCGGCAGGACGACAAGATCTGGTTTTGCACCGCGACCACCAAGGACGTGTGGGAGGAGCTCGTCCAGAACCCGCGCTTCGAGGCGACCGTATGGTGGCCGGGGCATGGTTGGCTCATCCTGCGCGGACGCGCGGGGATGCAAGATGCCGCGGAGCCCGGGATGCGCAAGGCGGGCTGGCGCCACCTCGAGGCCCTGGGCGAGCATTACGAGGGGCCGGACGATCCGACCCTCGTCTTCTTCAGCGCGGAGGAGCCTGAGGCCTGGATCTGCAACCACGACACCTGGCAGCCGGTCGACCTGGAGCCGGTCCGGTAAAGGAGTTTCCCATGGATGAGATCGTTCGCTACCTCACCTCGATACCCGCGTGGTACCTGGCGACCATCGACGAGACGGATCCCGGCCAGCCGCGGGTGCGGCCGTTCTCGTTCGCTGCCGCCGACGCGGGGAAGCTCTGGTTTTGCACGTCGCGCGACAAGGACGTGTGGCGCGAGCTCGGGGCGCATCCCAAGTTCGAGCTCTCGGGATGGAAGCCGGGCGCGTACTGGATCGTGGTGACCGGCGAGGCGGACCTTGCAGACGATGCGAACGTGAGCGAGCGCGTGCGCGAGGAGGGCTTCCGCCACATGGTGGGCATCGGCGAGGCGCACGAATCCGCGCACGACGGCAGGCTTGCCTTCTTCAGCGTGCGCAACGGCCGCGCGCGCTTCTGCGACATCGATGGCAGCGAGCGCACGGTGGCGTTCTAGGACGAATCGCAACGGGGCCGGGCCCTTCCCCGAGAAACGTCCTCGCCGCATGGCGGCTGCGGATTGTTTCTCGGGGAAGGGCCCGGCCCCTGTTGATGCTCGTTCCAAGCTGTGGCGCAAGGCTCTGCGAAGGCCCCAAGAGGCGCATGGCGGGAAACAATCCGCAGCCGCGAAGCGGCGAGGACGTTTCCCGGCATCGCTCCCGGGACCATGTGCGGGCGGGCTAACCGATAACCTGGATCCCCTTGGGATAGCTATTCAAGATCTCGCAACCGTCCTCGGTGACGATCACCAGGTCCTCGATGCGAACACCGATCTCGCCGGGGATGTAGATCCCCGGCTCGATCGAGAAGCACATGCCGGGCTCGACGGGCTCCCGGTGGGTGGCGGAGACATCGCCGGGCTCGTGGTCGGTGAGGCCGATCTGGTGGCCCAGCCGGTGGTTGAACTGCGGGCCGAAGCCGGCGTCCTCGATGATGCGCCGGGCGGTAAGGTCGATCTGGGCGAAGGTGATGCCCGGGCGCACGATGGCCTCCGCGGCCTCGTTGGCGCGCTGCACCGCCTCGTAGATGGCGCGCTGCCGATCGGTGGGCGCCGCGGTGAAGAACGTGCGCGTCATATCCGAGCAGTAGCGCTGCCGCTTGCAGCCCACGTCGAAGAGCACCATATCGCCCGCGGCAAGACGCGTCCCGTCCGGTTCGTGATGCGGGTCGGCGGCGTTCGCGCCGAAGCTCACGACCGGCGTGAACGAATGGTCCTCGGCGCCCAGGCGGCGATATTCGGCGAGGAGCCCCTCGGCGATCTCGAGCTCCGTGACGCCGGGGCGCGCTTGTGCGGCGAGCCATGCCATCGCCTCGTCGTTCACGGCGGAGGCGGCGCGCATGAGCTCGCGCTCGCGTGCGTCCTTGCGGGCGCGGGCATCGTCCACCGCGCTCGAACCCAGTGCGAAGCCCGCGGCGGCGCCGCGCTCCATAAGCGGGACGAGCCAGCGCGCCGAGAGCTCCTTGTCCACGGCGAGCGGGCGGCTGGAATCGAGTTCGCGCGCGATGAGCGCGACCGCGTCATCGGTGTCGTCATAGGTGACGACAGCGAGGTCTGCGCCCTCGTAGGCCGGGAAGAGGCGGTTCAGGAAGATCGTGCAGCGGCCCTCGGCGGGAACCAGGAGGCCGAAGAAGCGCTCGTAGGGCTCGGTGGTGTAGCCGCAAAGCCACCAGATGGCGAGCGGCTCGGTGACCAGCAGCTGCCCTATGCCGCGTTCGCGCATGTTCGCGCGAACGCGTGCCAGGCGATCCTCATCCATATTGCTCTCCCGTCCATACCGGCGCCTGCGGCGCACCAGTCTGCCGATTCGGGGAAAGTGTAGCACCGCCGTCCCGTCCCGCGCCGCCGGGCGGCTACAATATGGCGTCGGAAGAACATGCTCGCCCGGTTGCGGGCGACGGCGCGCGGCCGCATGCGGCGTGCGCCGCTCTGGACGGGGGATATATGGCAGAAAACGGGAGCCCGGCGGCCGCGGTCGCCTTCTTCGATATCGACGGCACGCTTATGGGGGAGCCGAGCGCGGAGTTCAAGCGCCGCCGCGACGCGGGCGAGGACATGTCGGAGCTCTTCTTCGCGCGCCGTCCCACCGATGCCATCTACGACGCCTTCCAGCGCATGGATGAGCGCGGGAACATGACCTTCATCTGCAGCGGCCGCCCGCTCTACATGGTGAGCGATCCGCTGCGCGCCCTGAACCCCACGGGCATCATCGCCGAGGCGGGCGCCTACGTGAGCGTGGGCGAAGAGGTGCTGCGCGATGTGCACGTGCCGCTCGATATCGTCTTCGAGCTGGGAGACTTCTTCTTCGACGAGCGCATCCCGGTCGAGTGGGAGGGCAACATCCAAAACACCGGCATCCGTCCGACTGTAGACGGGCCCCTGCCCTTCCCGGGCAGCTTGGTTGCGACCTCGCGCGAGCAGTTTCGCGAGATGGCCGAGCGCCTCAACTTCGCGAAGTTCTGCATCCGCAACCCCGAACCCGGCGTCCTCGACCGCGTTCGCCCCATGGTCGAGGAGAACTTCACCATCGCCGATATGCGCTTCGACATCTACGAGTTCTCGCTGAAGGGCGTCGACAAGGGCTCCGCGATCGAGCTCGTGCTGGACCATCTGGGACGCGACCGGCGCGGGAGCTACGCCTTCGGCGATTCGGAAAACGACCTCTCCATGGCGCCCGCGGTGGAGACCTTCGTCGCCATGGGCAACGCGCTGCCGCATGTTGCGGCGAAGGCCGATTGGGTCACGCGCGACGTGGCCGAGGACGGCGTCGCCTGGGGCCTGGAGCACTTCGGGCTCATCTAGGCGCGCGCTGCGTTCTGTGGCGATATATTACAACTTGAATATTGATAGCCTAGTTATTCGTAAAACGTGGTATTCTGACGCTCGTTTATAGAGTTTTATCTCCCATGCGATGCAAAACGGCAGGGCAGGTATCCAGAGACGGGAGTGGTCGCCATGGTATATCAGGTGGGCGTCGTCGGGGCAGCGGGCTACGCGGGTGCCGAGCTGGTGCGCCTGCTGATCGCGCACCCCGACTTCGAGCTCAAGGTCATCACCTCGAACGCCGATGCGGGCGTCGCCCTCGCGGACGTCTACCCGTCGTTTTCCGGAGTGAGCGACCTCGTCTTCACCGGTCACGATGATCCGGCGCTCGCTTCGCTCGATGCGGTGTTCCTCGCCGTGCCCCATACCGCCGCCCTCGCGCAGGCGCCGGCCCTGCTGGACGCCGGGGTCGCCGTGTTCGACCTCTCGGCGGACTTCCGCCTTGCCGACCCGGACGTCTACGAGCGGTGGTACGCGACGCCCCACACCGCCCCGCAGCTGCTCGCCACCCGTGCGTTCGGCCTGCCCGAGCTCTTCGGCGAGGACCTCACGCGCGCGGCGGAGAACCGTGCCGCCGGTGCGCCCGTGCTCGTGGCGTGCGCCGGCTGCTATCCGACGGCGACCTCGCTCGCCGCGGCACCCGCGCTCCATATGGGGCTCGTGGCGGAGCGGGGGCCGGTGGTGGTCGATGCCATATCCGGCGTCACCGGTGCCGGCAAGGGCGCGAACGCCCGCACGCACTTCTGCCACGCCGCCGAGAGCGTGGAGGCCTACAACGTCTGCCGCCATCGCCATACGCCCGAGATCGAGCAGATCCTGGGCCTTGCGGACCGCGTGGTTTTCACCCCGCATCTGGCGCCGTTGCGCCGCGGCCTGCTCTCGACGGTCACCCTGCCCCTGAAGGAGGAGGTCGTGGGCGCTCTGAGCGCCGAGGACCTGGTCGCGCGCTATCGCGAGTTCTACCGGGACCGCCCCTTCGTCCGCGTGCTCGACGCCGGCAGGCAGCCCGAGACCGCCTCGGTCGTAGGGTCCAACGCCTGCCAGCTGGGCCTCGCGGTGGACGGTCGCGCGGGCGTCATCGTCGCGACGGGCGCCATCGACAATCTCTGCAAGGGCGCGGCCGGTCAGGCGGTGCAGTGCGCCAACATCGTTTTCGGGCTGGACGAGCGATGCGGTCTGCCGCTCATGGCGTGCCCGGTGTAGGGGCCTGCGCCCCGGCGGCCGCCTGCCCGCGGCGCCGCCGCCCCCGTTTCGCTCCCCGATCGTCTCGTCCCTTCGACTTTTAGGATCTCATCCCATGGATATCGAGGTATTTGATGCTGCGATTCGCGCCGTCCCCGCAGGCGGCGTGACGAGCGCCGCCGGCTTCACCGCGGCGGGCGTTCACGCGGGTTTTCGCAAGAATCCCGAGCGCTTGGACATGGCGCTTATCGCCGCGGACGAGCCGGTCGCCGCGGCGGGCGTCTTCACCACGAACCGGTTCTGCGCCGCCCCCGTCACGGTGAGCCGCTCCCATCTGCTCGCCACGGGCGCGGGGGCGGTCGCTGCCGGGCGGGCGCGGGCCTTCGTCATCAACTCGGGCAACGCCAACGCCGCGACCGGAGAGCCGGGCATCGCGGCGGCGCGCGAGACCGCCCAGATCGCCAGCCAGGTGATCGGGTGCGAACCCGAGGAGGTGCTCGTCGCCTCGACGGGCGTCATCGGCGTGCCGCTTTCCATCGAGCCGTTCGAGCGCGGCATCCCGGAGGCGTTCGCCGCCCTTTCGCGCGCGGGCGGCGCCGACGCGGCGCGCGCCATCATGACCACGGACACCCGTCCCAAGGAGTACGCGGTGCGCTACGTCTCGGCCGATCCGGCGCTTGCGGGCGCGACCGTCACCGTGGGCGGCTGCGTCAAGGGCTCCGGCATGATCATGCCCAACATGGCGACTATGATCGCGTGCATCACCACCGACGCGCCGTTTGCGCCCGACACCCTGCATGCGTTGCTCTCCGGGGCGGTGGGCCGCACCTTCAACAAGGTGACGGTTGACTCCGATACCTCGACCAACGATACGTGCGTACTGCTCGCATCCGGCACCGCGGCACCCGACGCCGCGCCCATCCGGCCCGGTCAGGTCGCCTTCCGCGAGTTCGAGCGCGCGCTCTTCGTGGTATGCGAGACCCTCGCCCGGGCGATCGCCGCCGACGGGGAGGGCGCCTCGCGCCTGGTGACCGTGAACGTGACGGGCGCCGCCAGCGCCGCCGACGCGGACCGCGCCGCCCGGACCGTCGCCAACTCGCCGCTCGTCAAGACCGCCATCGCCGGCCGCGATTGCAACTGGGGGCGCATCGCCGCCGCCTTGGGCAGGAGCGGCGCTGCCTTCCGGCAGGAGGACGTCTCGATCGACATCATGGGCATCCCCGTGTGCCGTGCGGGCCTCACCGTCCCCTTCGACGAGGACGAGGCGCTCCGGCGCTTCGAGGCGCCCGAGATCGTGATCGCCGCCGACCTGGGGGCGGGGACGGCATCGACGACGGTATGGACGTGCGACCTCACGCACGATTACGTCACCATCAACGGCGATTACCGCACCTAGCCGGCGGTTCGGCTTGCGACCTGCGAAGGAGGAGCGATGCAGCGGGATCTTCCCTTCAACGTCTACGTGGACGGCGAGGCACCGGTGGGCGCCTCCCCGTTTCACTACCCCTATCCGCCCGATCGAAAGGGAGGCTTCTTCATGAAGTACGCGCGCGATAGAAGGCCGCCGATCTCCAACGAGCTCACCGGCCAGCTGCTGTTCGAGGCGCTGCCCTGGATCAAGAACCTCACGGGCAAGACCATCGTCATCAAGTACGGCGGGGCGGCCATGGTCGACCAGGCGCTTCGCGCCGACGTCATGGGCGATATCCTCTTGCTCAAGATCATCGGCGCCAACGTGGTGATCGTCCACGGCGGCGGCAAGGACATCAACGAGGCGCTCGGGCATTACGACCTGCCGGTGGAGTTTCGCGGCGGCCAGCGCGTGACCACGCCCGAGGTGATGGACGTGGTGCGCCAGGTGCTCGTGGGCAAGGTCAACCAGGAGCTCGTGGCGGCGCTCAACCAGCACGGTAACGTGGCGGTGGGCGTATCCGGATCGGACGCGGGGACCATCATCGCCGATACGCTCGACCCCGAGCTGGGGCGCGTGGGCAAGGTCGTCCGCGTGAACCCCGACTACCTGCAGGGCCTTATGGAGGGCGATTATATCCCCGTGGTCGCGACCGTCGCCGCGGGCGAGGACGGCGGCTTTTACAACATCAACGCCGATGTGGCCGCCGGGCACATCGCCGCGGCGGTGGGCGCCCACAAGGTAATCTTCCTCACCGATGTCGACGGCCTCTACGAGGACTTCGACGACAAGGACTCCCTCATCTCGAATCTCACGTTCGACGAGTGCGAGCGCATGCTCGACGACGGCGCCGTGGCGAAGGGCATGATTCCCAAGCTTCAGAGCTGCCTCGAGGCGTTGCGCGGCGGCGTGTTCCGCGCGCACATCATCAACGGCACCACGCCGCATGCGCTGCTGCTGGAGCTCCTCACCGATACGGGCGTGGGAACGGTGATCCATTCCACGCCGGAGTCCTACGAGTTCGACCAGCATCCGCATCCGTTGTCGGCGTTCGCCGCGCGCCTCAGCGAGAACATCGACGGCGCCGCCGAACAGGACGGCTTCATCGACTAGGCGCCCCGGGGCGCCGACCGCGCCGCGCACGCACGCCGATGTGCCGTGCGCCCCCGTTATCGAAAGGTGGTAACCCTTATGTCTCTCGAGCAGCAGCAAGCGCTCGAAACCGCGTTCGTCATGCATACCTACGGCCGCTACCCGGTGGAGTTCGTGCGCGGCGAGGGCATGTTCCTCTATGATGCGTCCGGCAAGCGCTACCTCGATTTTCTCGGTGCGATCGCGGTGAGTGCGCTCGGGTACAACCATCCCGCGCTCACGCGCGCCATCTGCGGTCAGGCGGAGAAGCTCCTGGGCGTCTCCAACTACTTCTACACCGAGCACCGCGGTGAGGTCGCGGCGCTCATCTCCAAGCTCGCGAACAACGACCTCGCGGGGGCTGCGGCCCTCGTCGAAGCGCTCGATGGGGCGGACCCCGACGCGTTCGCCGCGGCCGCCGCGCCGGCTCCCGGCGAGCAGGTCTGGAAGACGTTTTTCGCCAACTCGGGCGCCGAGGCGAACGAGGGTGCGATGAAACTCGCGCGCCTCTGGTCCCACCGCGCGGGCAACGGCGGCGACACCATCGTGTGCCTCACGGGAAGCTTCCACGGGCGCACGCTCGAGACCATCGCCGCGACCATGCAGGAGCGGCTGCAGAAGAGCTTCCGTCCGCTGCCCGCGGGCTTCATCGCCGTCGATCGAAACGACGTCGAGGGCCTGCGCCGCGTCTTCGCCGAGCACGGGAGCGAGATCTGCGCGTTCCTCTACGAGCCTATCCAAGGCGAGTCGGGCGTGCACCCGTTGGACGCGGAGTTCCTCAAAGAGGCATCGGAGCTCGTCCACGGCGTGGGCGGTCTCATGATTGCCGACGAGGTGCAGACGGGCATCTTCCGCAGCGGCGAGCCGTTCGCATCGCAGCTGCTGGGCGTTATGCCGGACATCATGAGTCTCGCCAAGGGCATCGCCGGCGGCGTCGCGATGGGGGCGGTGGTGGCGCGCGCCGAGGTGGCCGACATCTTCCAGCCAGGTGACCACGGCTCCACCTTCGGCGGCATGACGCTCGCGGTCGCCGCTGCCGAGACGACCCTCTCCGAGCTGGTTCGCGGCGGATACCTCGACCGCGTGCGCGAGACGGGCACCTACCTCATGGAGCGTCTTGCCAGCGTGCCCAACGTTACCGAGGTGCGCGGTGCCGGCCTCATGGTGGGCGCGGAGCTCGCGCCCCAGGCGGGCGATGCGCACGATGTGGTCGCGCGGATGCTCGACGCGGGCTTCGTGATCAACGCGACCGGGTCCACGACGCTGCGTCTGCTGCCGCCCCTCGTCTGCGACAAGACGGACGTCGACGAGCTCGTCACCGGCCTGGCGTCGGTGCTTGGCTAACGCGTCGCGAAAATATGTATGCCTCGGCAAGGGAATATGTATGCCAACGTTCGACTCCGGTAATAAAAAGTCCAGGTAGAAGCGTCGACGATTTTCTGGCGTCGGAATCTGGGCCCATCAGCGCATACATAATTCCAAAACGATAGAAATGAGGCCGAAGAAATGCAGTTGAAGAAATGCTGACGAGCATTTGAGGCGAGCAGAGCATGCGGGCAGGGTATGCGGCAGGGCATGCGGGCAGGGCATGTGACCCCTGCATGCGCGGTCTTTCCGGTGAGGCCGCGAAACTCCGGCGCAACTTCGGCTATACTTGGTTGCCACGGGCGATTGGCGCAACGGTCAGCGCAGGTGCTTTACACGCACAAGGCTGGGGGTTCGAATCCCTCATCGCCCACCCTTGAATTTACAGCCCCGGGCACCCGACGCCATCGGTTGCCCGGGGCTTCCCGTTTTCGAGTGCCCGCGCCGCGGGTCTTGCCATACGGTCTCGTAAGTCTTGCCATGCGCCTCGTAAGTTTTGACATGAAACTCACCGTTTGTTACATGAGCGCAGGTGGGACGGCATGAATGTGAGCGTCTCCCACCCGACCGCTTACCGAGGCGCCTCCTGATGGCGCGGGGTCCCTTGCTAGACTTGCAGTGTGAGGGCCTGATTTTGCTCACGCGCTCCAAATTGCTCAAAATTGTGAGGGGAAGGGGACTGCTATGAAGTCGATTCGCACGATCGTACCTGTCGTCGCCGTGTGCGCGGCACTTCTCGCCGGCTGCAGCCAGGGAAACGCGGCCGAGGGATCCGCGCCCGTCGCGAACACGCCGGCCGTCGAGGAGACCGCACCCGAACCCGAGATGACCAACTGGTACGAGACCTCATTCTACGAGCGCCCCGTCGCCCAGATCGCCTCCGACCTGGAGCTGCTCTCGTTCGAGAAGACGGATGACGAGTATTACGAGGTGGAAGACGGGAGCTACCGCTATCTCAACCTCAACTTCCGCGGTGCGCCCGGGGACGTCCCCGTCGACGGCGCGAGCGACGAGGTCCTGGTCGCACTCACCATCGAGGCGCCGGAGTTCGAGGAGGACGCCGAGGAACAGGGGCTCGACACCCTGGCCGAGGATGCGATGCCCACGGGCGTGGACGTGGTCATGTTCCACCCCGAGGCCGACGCCGGCCAGTATGAGGCCCTGGCGCAGCAGACGGTCGAGGCGCTCGGCCTCGAGCCCTTTACCGAGGGCAGCACCGATGCCAGTCCGTTCGACGAGACGCGCATGCTCGGAAACTACCGGGGCCCGAACACGGCCAACGGCGCCGAGACCGAGTACATGGTCATGGTCACCTCCAATGAGGAGCTGTCGGGCGATCCGGAGTTTCCGCTGTACGTCGACGTGAGCCTCTTCTACCAGACGGCATACACGGGGTAGATGCGGTAGGCGCGCCCAGGCGACCCCGTCGCCATAGGCAACTTGGTGAGAACCGGCCGGCGCCGCGCGGAGGGCGCCGGTCGGCTATGATAGGGGCTGGTTTCATCATCCGCCAATGCGACCTTATGGGGGAGCCATGCCCAAGACATTCCTTTCCGACCTCGATCAAGCCGTCGTCTTCGAGCGCCTCGCGCGCGTCCGGTATGTGTTCTCCGACCTGGACGGTACCATGTACGGTCCGGGTAGCTGCGTGCTCAAGAACTCCGCGGGCGAGCACTCGCTCGCGATGGTCGAGACGCTTGTCGCCCTCAAGCGCGCCGGCGTGGAGGTCGTGCTCACCTCGGGCCGCAATCGCTCCATGATGCACGAGGACTCGCGCTTGCTGGGCATCAACTCCTATATCGGCGAGATGGGCGGGCTGATCATGCTCGACCGCGAGCACGACGAGTGGGAGTACTACACCGCGGACATGCCCTACGATCCCGAAAGCGGGCTCACCCCGCACCAGGTGATCGAGCAGACGGGCGTGTGCGAGAAGATCATCGACCGCTGGCCCGGCCTCATCGAGTACCACAACGACATGTCGACCGGCTACAAGTACCGCGAGGTCACGGTGGGTATGCGCGGTGAGATTCCGGATGCCGAGGTCGAGGCCATGCTCGACGCGTGCGGCCTGCCGCTCGAGTGGGGCGACAACGGCTTTCTGAACTACGTCTCCGCCCCGACGACGCTCGAGCTGCCCGAGGGTGTGCCCGGCCGCGCGTTCAACATCACGCCGGCGGGCCTCGGCAAGGGCGGTGCCATCCGCCGGTTCTGCGAGCGTCGCGGCATCGATCCCGCGGAGACCCTCGCCATCGGCGACTCCTTCTCCGACTTCCTCATGGCGGATGCCGTGGAGACCTTCATCCTGGTGGAGAACGGTCTCAAGGACCCGCAGGCGGACGAGTTCCTGGCAAGCCACGACAGCGCCTGGCTGCAGCACGGCCATAGCATCGACGGCTGGGTGGGAGCCATGCAGACGGTGCTCTCCGCCATCGAGGCGTGCGCGTAGGCGGCGGGTGGGAGAGATGCAGTCGGACATCCGCACGGCGACAACTCGGGTGCCGGACGCCCCTGCCTCGGACGTGCCGGGCGCGGTGGCGCAGCCGGCCGGCGATACCAGGCCCATCGGCGTGTTCGATTCGGGCCTGGGCGGTCTTACGGTGGCGCGCGCCATCTCGCGCCTGCTGCCGCATGAATCGATTTGCTACATCGGCGACACGGCGCGCTGCCCCTACGGCGTTCGCGACGAGGCGGAGGTCCGCTCCTTCGTGCTGCAGGTGGGAAGCTGGCTTGCCCAGCAGGACGTGAAGGCCATGGTGATCGCCTGCAACACCGCCACGGCGGCGGCGCTCGGCGTGGCGCAGCAGGTGTTCGATATCCCCGTGATCGGCGTGATCGTCCCCGGCGCTCGCGCCGCCATCCACAGCACCCGCAGCCGCCGCGTGGGCGTGCTCGCCACCGAGCTCACCATTCGCTCGGGCGCCTATGTGCGCGCCATCCAGGATTTCGATGCTGGTGTGGAGGTGTTCGGCTGCGCCGCCTCGTGCTTCGTGGATATCGTGGAGGACGAGCTCGCCTCGAGCGTCCGCGACGGCGCGCGCTGGCTTGCCGGTACGGACGTCTTCGACACGCCCGAGGTCCGCTCGATCGTGAATCAGGTGACCGCGCCCCTGAAAGGCCGCGGCATCGATACCGTG
>CASFIQ010000010.1 GCA_949294785.1 uncultured Collinsella sp. | reverse complement strand
GGCGTTTTAGATGCGGGTACATTGTTGCACGCGGGTGGCGCCAGGGGCCTTTCCGCTTTCAGGGACGAACCGGGTGGGCTGCCTGCCTATGCTTCGTCATGCGACGAGACGACGAGCCGGGTGGAGCCCTCCACGAGGGTGCTCTGCTCTGGCGTGATGCTCGCATCGGTGATGAGCGCGTCGATGCGCTCAAGGTTGCAGAAGTTGTAGAAGTCCTGCAGCCCGATCTTGGCCGCATCGCACACGAGGTAACGCTCGCCGCTGCGGTCGCATGCGAGGGACTGGAGCCGGCCCTCGTCCAAATTGGATGTGAACGCGGCGCCGTTGCTCACGCCGTTCGCGCCAATGAAGCACTTGTCGATCCCGATGGGGGCGAGCATCTCCTCCGTGACGGCGCCCACGAGGGATCCGGAGCGGCTGCGGTATTGCCCGCCCAGAACGCAGATCTCGATGGCGGGGTTGCGCTGGAGGATGTTGAAGGCGATTAGGCTGCTGGTCACCACGCGCAGGGGGATCGCGGGCAGCAGGCGCGCGATCGATGCGCAGGTCGACCCCGGGCCCAGGAAGACCGTGTCGTTCTCCTTGATGAGCGAGCACGCGGCACGGGCGATGTCCTGCTTCTCGCGCGGGCGTATCGAGAGCTTCTCGAAATACGGGAGCTCGCTCGGGGGCGCTTGCAGGGGGCTGGGCAGGCAGATTCCGCCATGTTCGCGGATCACGCGACCGGCTGCCGCGAGCTCGTCGAAGTCGCGGCGCGCGGTCATCTCGGAGATGCAGAAAGAGCGGGCGGCCTGCCTCACGGAGAGCGACCCCTGCTGGTGGCACAGTTCGAGCAGCTTTTCCAGGCGTTCGGTTTTGAGCATGGAGACTTCTTTCAGATGGCGATGGCCGGTGGGGGACGCAGCGCCCGTGCGTTAGCCGGTGATGACGTTGGTCCAGAATCGAAGCGCCTCGAGGTGCTCCGGGGTGGCGTCGGGGTTGGTGAACACGGCGTCTATGCGGTCGAGGGTAGTGAACGCGTAGTAATCGCGCCTGCCCACTTTCTGGTCATCGGTGACGATGTATCGCTCATCGGCCCGATTCAGGGCGTCGGCGAGGACCGTGGCGGCGTCGATATGGGAGCCGAACACCTCGTTGTCGAAGATGCCGGTCGCGGAGACGAACGCCTTGGAGGCGGTGAGCCCGAAAAACCCGCTGTTGCTGCTTGGTAGGATGAAGGCGCGGGTCTTGGGCCGGTACGTGCCGCCGATCAGGTAGAGGTCGACCTCGGCGTTGTCGGCGAGCAGGCTGAAGACGGGGGCGCTGTTGGTCAGCACTCGGATGCCTCGCTTGGGCAGGTACTCGCACATCATCTCGAGGATCGAGCCGCCGCCCATGAAAATCGAGTCGCCCGTATGGACGTGTTGCGCGGCGAGCATGGCCACGGCGCGCTTCTGCTGCACGTTCTGATGGTGCTTCTCATCGGGGCTGTGGATGCGCGACAGGGTGGTCCCGTGGGCGCTGTGGGGAAGCTGGGCCCCTCCGTGGATGCGGGTGACGAGCCCCTCCGCGGAGAGGTCGGCGAGGTCGCGACGGACGGTCATGGTCGAGACGCCGAGTTCATGGGCGATGTCGTTGACGGAGACCGTATGGCGCCGCTCAAGGAGATTGAGGATAGCTTGATGCCGCTCGGACTTCACAGTGCCTCCTAGAATGTTATTAATGATGTTCGTTTTAATTAAAACGAACATCAAACTATCTGACAAGTATGCCTCAATATGAACATATCTTTCACTAGTAAAAAGCTACCGTTTACGGATAGAGAATAATAAACGAGCTGGTAAAAAGGGCGATTAATCGTATTGCTGCAAATCCGAATCTTGATAATACGGCAAACATCGAGAATCATAAGATCACAGAATAAAACAACGGAGAACGTTTTAAACAAACATGAGCTTGGGAACGTACCGCGCATGCGCATCGGAGTAATCCTCGCAAGCCATGGAGAGTTCGCGCGAGCAGCCCTCGGCGCCGTCGAGATGATCGCGGGCAAGCAGCCCGACGTCGTCGCCCTCGGTCCGACCGCCGAGAAGAGCCTTGAGACGTTCGTGGCGGAGAGGCGCACGGCGTACGAGGAACTCAATGCCGAGTGCGACCTCGACCTCTAGGGACACCGCGTCGATCCCGGGCACGCGCCCACGCCCCCACAGGGCGCGCGCCCAACACATCGCCCGCGCGGAGCTCGCGTCTCTCGACGCCCGCGTGAGGGGATGGGGTAGCCATGCGGCAAAGAAGGCAAGTGCGAACGATAAGGAGAACCTCATGGAACTAAAGCTCGTCGACATCGATGACCGCCTGATCCACGGCCAGGTCGCCACCGCCTGGATTCCCGACTACGGCATCGAGTCCGCGATCATCGTTTCCGACAAGGTCCCCAACGACCCCGCGGTCGAGCTCCTCAAGAATTACTAGGCACCGGTAATCAGCTTTGGGCAAGAGGGGCCTGGGGTGTGCCCGTGAAGCGCGAGCGGAGCGGGCGGATATGGAAGTAGAGCGTATGCTTCAGGCACTTCTGCTCGCCATTTGGGCGGGCCTGTGCACCTGGGACCAGTTCGGTCCTCACCTGGGCTTCCGTAAGCCCCTGCTGGCGTCCGTGGGCATCGGCATCATCCTCGGTGACATGAAGACAGCCATCATGATCCGCGTGACCATGGAGCTCATGTGGCTCGGCGTCAACAACATCGGCGCCTATGTTCAGCCGGATGTCATCTCCGGCACCATTGCAGGCGCGGACCTCGGCATCATGGGCGGTGGCAGCACCGCGGCCGCCATCGCCCATGATGCCGAGGTCTTCATCGCCGCGGCATCGGATTCTTCGTGATCGAGGATATCGTGAACTTCTTGCAGAACCAGGTTCCGTGGGTCCTCTCCGGCTTCTCCACCGCCGGCGGCATGATGCCCGCCGTCGGCCTGGCCATGCTCCTCGCCATGATGATGAAGAAGAACATGCGGATCTTCCTGCTGCTCGGCTTCATCATGGCCGCCTTCCTCAACGTCCCGACCGTGGGCATCGCCCTGCCCGGCGGGGGTCGCGCCACCGGCAAGAGCGAGAGCCTCGTCGAGCTCATGGGCCTCATGCCCACCCTGTTCGATCTGTGCGGGCTATCCATTCTCGAGGGGGTCGAGGGGTCGTCGCTGGCGCAGGAGCTCGCCGGCGCCGAAAAGCTCGATCGCGCGTACCTACACGGCGAGCAGAGCCGCGACCGCGATCAGTCCAATCAGCGGATCGTCACCGAGCGCGATAAGTACCTGTGGTTCATCCAGACAGGCGTCGAGCAGTACTTCAATCTGGACGAGGACCCGCGGGAGACGCGTGGTCTCATCGACGACCCCGCCTGCGCCGAGCACATCGCGGAACTGTGCGGCCTGCTCATCGACGAGCTCGAGGACCGTGAGGAGGG
>CASFIQ010000009.1 GCA_949294785.1 uncultured Collinsella sp. | reverse complement strand
CCCCGTCACCTCCCGGGTGACCAGCTCGCCCTCACGCACGGCGGCGATCGCGTCGAGCGTGCCCTCGCCGCCGTCGGCGACCGGCAGGCAGATCACCTGCGCGCCGGGCGCCACGTGGCGCACGCCCGCGGCGACGCCGTCGGCGACCTCGAGGCTCGTGGCCGATCCCTTGAAGGAATCCGCCGCGATGAGCACGCGGGGGGCGGGAACGGAGGCCAGGGCGGCGGTGAAGTCTCCCTCGGCTGCCTCCACCTGGGGCGGCAGCTCGTCGCATGCCCGCAGGCCATCCGTGCCGCCGTCATCGCGCCGGCGTGCGAAGAAGTCGCGCAGCAACGCGGAGCACTCGTCCGCCAGCACGCCCGGGCGCACCGCGAAGGCGTGGTTCAGGCGCTCGTCGCCACCGAGCTGGTAGAGCGATCCCAAGGCGCCCGCGCGCTCGTCGGCCGCACCGTACACGCAGCGGCCGATACGCGCGTTGACCATGAGGCCGGCACACATGGCGCACGGCTCGAGCGTCACGTAGACGGTGCAATCCGGCAAGCGCCAGCGCCCCAGCGCCTGCGACGCCTGGACGATGGCGGAAAACTCGGCATGGGCGGAGGGGTCGGCGTCCGCCTCGCGCCGGTTGTGGGCGCGGGCGATAACGGAACCGTCGCGCACCACCACAGCGCCGACGGGGACCTCGCCCTCCGCCGCCGCGAGCTGCGCCTCCTCGAGCGCCGCGCGCATGAAGCGCTCGTCATCCGCCAGCACGCCATCGTTTTCCCTGCGGTCGGACATGGCCCTCTCCCCCATCTTCGCGCCCGTTCGTTTCCTTCATTCTACTGTGCGCGGCCACGGCAAGACGCGACGAGGGCGCCCTTCGAGGGTCTGGTTTCCATGCCGTCACCGCCCGAGGGACCCTTCGCCGCGGGTTCCACGGTCACCATGCGACCGTATCGTCCGTGGCCAGAATGTGCCCGGTGAACTCGTAGCTACCGCCCGAAGCCGGAATCGATGGTATGATTGCATGTCACGGAGAGATGGCAGAGCGGTTGAATGCGGCGGTCTTGAAAACCGTTGGGCGCGCGAGCGTCCCGGGGGTTCGAATCCCCCTCTCTCCGCCAGCAGCGACATACACGAACCTTGTCCGCACCGCTGGGAACAGGGCCAGACGGAAGAGGTGGACATGCTCCCCATCATCGCGATCATCATCGTCACCATCGCGATCGTCGCCGTCGCCGGCGTCTACACCAACCTGGTCGCGCTGCGCAACCACATCGACAACGAGTGGCGCACCATCGACGCCCAGCTCCAACGCCTGACCGAGCTCGTCCCCGGACTCGTGGGCACCGCGCGCGGGGCCGCGGCGGTCGAACGTCCGCAGATCAACGCCGTGACCGACGCCCTGATGGACGAGATGGGCGCCTCCGCCCCCGCCGACCGCGTGCGGGCCGCCCGCCCCCTGACGCGAGCGCTCGACGACCTCATGGACACTGCGAAGGCGCATCCCGACCTCGCGGACGATGCGAGCTTCCTGCAGCTGTGCGTCTCGATCAAGGACGCGACGAACCGCGGCGCCGCCGCGTGCCGAACCTACAACGAATGCGTGCGCGCGTATAACGAGGCCATCAAGGTGTTTCCGGGAAGCCT
Organism: uncultured Collinsella sp.; assembly: GCA_949294785.1. Lineage (GTDB taxonomy): Bacteria > Actinomycetota > Coriobacteriia > Coriobacteriales > Coriobacteriaceae > Coprousia. The sequence continues at coordinate 8,945 of CASFIQ010000009.1, read as the reverse complement.
GTTTGCCGGCGTCTTCCAGTTCAAGGAGCGCGCCCCCTTCGAGGAGCAGGACGCCGCATAGGCTTGCGCACGGCGCGCGAGCACCCTCCCGACCATCCAAACAGCAAAGGCGCCCGGGGATTTCTCGCGCAAACGTCCTCGCCGCGTTGCGGCTGCGGATTGTTTGCGCGAGAAATCCCCGGGCGCCCCGAACGAAAGCGATCGGACGCTAGCAGATCTTCACGACCCAGCCCTCGGGACCGGCGATCTCGCCCGCCTGGATGCCGGTGAGCGTCTCGCGCAGCTTCTGCATGACGGGACCCACGTGGTCCATGCCGCCCGCGCCGAAGACGACCTCGGTGTCGCCGTTCACGACCTTGCCCACCGGGCTGATGACGGCGGCGGTACCGCACATGCCGCACTCGGTGAAGGCGCCGCCTGCGACCTCCTCGAACTTCACCGGGCGCTCGACCACGGTCATGCCCAGCATGTCGGTCGCCACGGTCACCAGGCTGCGACGCGTGATGGAGGGCAGGATGGAATCGGTCGCGGACTGGGGCACCACGAGCGTGCCCTCCTTATCTACGAACAGGAAGTTCGCACCGCCGGACTCCTCCACGAAGGTGTGCGTTTGCGGGTCCAGGAACATGTTGTCGGCGAAGCCCTCGGCATGGGCCTCGACGCTGGGGTAGAGGCTCATGGCGTAGTTGAGGCCCGCCTTGATGGCACCGGTGCCATGGGGCGCGGCGCGGTCGTAGGCGGGAACCTTGACGGCAACCGGCTTGACGCCGCCCGAATAGTAGGGGCCCACGGGCGTCACGAGGATGCGGAACTGGTACTCGTCGGCCGGTGCCACACCGATGACCTCGCCCGTGGCAACCATGAAGGGGCGCACGTAGAGCGTGGCGCCCGAGCCGAAGGGCGGCACCCACGCCTCGTTGGCCTTCACCACCATCTTGACCGCCTCGATGAACTTGTCCTCCGGGAAGGGCGGCATCACGATACGGCGGGCCGAGTCGGCCATGCGGCTCGCGTTGAGGTCCGGGCGGAAGCAGACGATGTCGCCATCCTTGGTGGTATAGGCCTTAAGCCCCTCGAAGACCTCCTGGCAGTAATGGAAGATGCCCGCGCACTCGGAGAGCGTGAGGGTGTGGTCGGTGGTAAGGCCGCCCTCCTCCCAAGCGCCGTTCTTGTAATTGCACACGTAGCTGTAGTCGGTGGGACGGTAGGCGAAGCCCAGGCTGCCCCAATCGATATCCTTCTTCTCGACTGCCATATGACACGCTCCTTGCTATAGCTCATACCGGAACGCGCGCGACAGCCCCGCCGCCAAAATGGCGGCATCTGCCGGGCGCGCGGCCATCAGCTGTTTGATGTAGCTTCGCATTGTACTCCGCGCGCCGCACGTGGCCGCGGCAGCCGGCTGCCATTTACCATCGTGTAACCTCCGCGCGCAGCCTCCGCCAGGCGCGTACGGGCTGGAAGATCGGCATGGATAAGGATATACAAGCCTTCACGGGACTCGCGCCATCCGCCCGACCGCTTCTGCCGACGTTAAATCCTAGTAACTTGCTATAGATTCGCTATACTTATCCGAAACGCGCGGCAGCCGCGCCGCGCACATCCCGAGGAGCACGCCATGGGCCTTATCACCACCGTTCGCGAGGACATCGCCACCGTGAAGGCGAACGATCCCGCCGCGCAAAACGCCCTCGTCATCTTCATCTCCTACCCGGGGCTCCATGCCAAGTGGATGCACACGCCCGAGCACTGGCTGTGGACGCACGGCGCCCGCAGCCTGGCGCGCATCATAAGCCAGGTCACGCGCTTTTTCACCGGTGTAGAGATCCACCCCGCCGCCCAACTGGGGCGCCGCCTGTTCATCGACCACGCCATGGGCGTGGTGATCGGCGAGACCACCATCGTGGGCGACGACTGCGTGCTCTACCAGGGCGTGACCCTGGGCGGCACCGGCAAGGAGAGCGGCAAGCGCCATCCCACGCTCGGCGACCGCGTCATCGTGGGAACGGGTGCCAAGGTGCTCGGTAACATCCACATAGGTGACGGCGCCAAGATCGGCGGCAACTCCGTGGTGGTGAAGGACGTACCCGCCGAATCGACCGTGGTGGGCATCCCGGGGCGCGTGGTGCGCCGCAACGGCTGCCGCGTGATGGGCGAGACCTTCGAGGAACGGCGCCACCGCATGAGCCTGCCCGACCCGGTGGAGGAGCAGTCGCTCATGAACCGCCGGGGCATCCAGTCCAACCAGCGGCGCATCGCCGAGCTCGAGCAGCAGGTGGCCGACCTCACGCGCCTGGTGGAGAAGCTCGCCGGCGAGAACCGGGCCGCAGCCGGGGCCGAGTGCGACGCCTGAGGCGGCGAGGCCGAACGCGACGGGGGACGCGCCGCGTTGTATACTTGCCCCGGCGCCGGCATCGCGCGAGCGACGATGCCCGTCGCGGCAGCCGGGACGGCCCGCCCCGGCGCTCCGCAACGGCCCGCACCCTGTTCCCCAACCCTCCAAGGAGGCCCTCCATGGCACGCCTCAGCGTCGACTTCTTCTCCGCAGCGCTCATGCGCACCACCACCCTCGACGTCATCCTCCCCGTCGACAACGTGGGTGACGCGATGGGCGTCGACTGGCAGCGCCGCCACGACGAGCGCGCCTGGGACCGCCGCGACTACCCCGGGCGACGCGGCCCCTTCAAGACGCTCTACCTGCTGCACGGCATCACCGGCAACCACACCGACCTCATCTCGGAGACCCGCATCCGCGCGCTCGCCGAGGAGCACAACCTCGCCGTGGTCATGCCGAGCGGTTACAACGCCTTCTACATCGACCAGCCCGAGTCCCACAACTACTACGGCCGTTTTATCGGCGAGGAGCTCGTCGATGCGACGCGGCGCATGTTCCCGCTTTCCACTAAGCGCGAGGACACCTTCATCGGCGGCGTCTCCATGGGCGCGTATGGGGCGCTCCGCAACGGCCTCAAGTTCTGCGAGAACTTCGGGTCGATCGTGTCGCTCTCGACGGCCATGATCGTGGACGGCTTCGAGCAGATCATCTCCGACGACCTGTTCTTCTTGAGCCGCGAGTTTCTGACCTCGACCTTCGGCGACCTGAATCAGGTGGTCAACTCCGATAAGGACCCTGCGCGCCTGGCGGCCGACCTGGTCTACTGCGATCGCCCGCGGCCGCGCGTCTTCATGGCGTGCGGCAACCAGGACCCGCTCGCGCAGGCAAACCGCGTGCTCGCCGACAAGCTGCGCGGCATCGGGCTCGATGTCCAGTATCATGAGCTTGACGGCGGCCACGATTGGAACTTGTGGAACCAGGCGCTTCCGCAGGCGATCGCGTGGCTGCCCCTGGGGTAGTCAAGCGAATCTATCACGCGGCCGGGAGACCGGCCGCCTTTCATCGCGCGTCCACGAAGGGGGAACGATGGCACTTCTCCGAGCTGACTTCTATTCCCGCTACCTGCAGCGGAACGTGATTCTCACCGCGGTCATCCCCGTCGACAAGATGGACGGCGCGAAGCTCGCCAAGCGCCGCCAGGGGCCGTACCGCACCATGTACCTCCTGCACGGCCTCTTCAGCCGCGACTACGACTGGATCGACAAGACCCACGTGGTGCAGACCGCCGAGGCGCGCGACGTCGCCGTGATCATGCCCTCGGGCGAGGACGGCCTCTACCTCAACAAGCCCGAGATCAACGAGTGGCACGGCAAGTTCATCTCCGAGGAGCTCGTCGAGGTCACGCGGCGGCTCTTCCCCCTCTCGCGCAAGCGCGAGGACACCGCGCTCGCCGGCATCTCGATCGGCGCCTACACGGCGCTCATCAACGGGCTTCTGCGCCCGGACCGCTTCGGCTCGATCATCTCGCTTTCCGGCTCGTTCATGCGCGACCGCATCCTCGAAGCCGCCGAGGGCGACTCACGCCGCAAGCGCCGCTACTACGAGCGCTTCTTCGGCGACCTGGACACCGTCATCGGGTCCGAGAAGGACTATATGACGCTGATCCAGCGCTTCAAGGACGACCCCGACCTGCCCAAGCCCAAGTTCTACGGCGCCTGCGGCGAGGCGGATAACCTCTGCGAGAACAACCGCGAGGTGGCGCACCTGCTGAAGGACGCCGGTTTCGACGTCACGTACTGGGAGCCCGAGGTGGGCGGGCACGAGTGGCCGTTCTGGAACGCGTGGATCGACTGCGCGCTGGACTGGTTCGCCCCGGGCGAGCTCAAGCCCTCGACCGCGAACGTGGACTACTCCGAGCTCACGAGCGCCCGGCCGCCGAGCGAGGGCAAGCCGGTGCCCTTGCACGACGCCCCGGTGGTCTAGCGGCGATAGCCCTCGGCGAGCTGCCTCCACGCCGGGAGCGATCGCTCGATGACCTCGGGCGCCACGCAGTAGCCCACGCGCACCCAGCCGCCCACGCCGAAGCTGTCGCTTGGAACGGGTAGGAGCTCGAGTGCGCGTGCGCGCTCGCAAAACGCGTTCGCGTCGGACTCGAGCGCACGGACCCACAGGTAGAAGGCACCATCGGGCTTCACATAGGTGTAGCCATACTCGTCGAGCGCCCGCGTGAGCATATCGCGGTTGCGCGCGTACGCCGCCACATCCGAGGGCTCGTCGACGCAATCGGCCACCACGCGCTGGAAGAGCGCCGGGGCGCATACGAAGCCGAGCGCACGCGCCGCGCCGGCGACCGCCGCCATCACGCGCGTCGAGCCCGGCATCGTATCGGGCACGAGCACCCACCCCACGCGCTCGCCAGGCAGCGACAGCGACTTGGAATAGGAGTAGCACACCACCGTGTGGGGGTAGAGCCCGGGCACCCAGGGAACCTCCGCCCCATAGGTGATCTCGCGGTAGGGTTCGTCGGAGATGAGGACGACCGGCTGCGCGGCAGGGTCCGCGGCGCGGCGGCGCTCGTTTTCCGCCTCGAGAACGCGGGCGAGCGCCTCCAGGTTCGTGCGCGTATAGACGGCGCCCGTGGGGTTGTTCGGCGAATCGATGATGACGGCGGCCGTCGCCGGGGTGAGGGCGCGCGCCACCGCGGCGGCATCGACCTGGAAGGTCTCGGGATCCGCCGGCACCTCGATGCAGGCCGCCCCCGCGGTCTCAATCCATACGCGGTACTCGGGGAAGTAGGGTGCGATCACGATGACCTCATCGCCCGGGCAGGCGACCGCGTGGAGCGTGCATGAGACCGAGGCGGCCGCGCCCACCGTCATGAACACGTTCGAGGCGGTGTACGAGCAGCCGAAGCGCCGGTTGAGCGAGTCGGCGACGGCCCGGCGCGCCGCGGGCAGCCCCGGGGCGGGCGTGTAGCCGTGGAGCTCCGCCGGGGAGAGCTCGGCAAGCGACCGCTCGATCGAGGCAGCGACCGCAGACGGCGCGGGCACACTCGGGTTGCCCAGGCTGAAGTCGAAGACCTTGTCGGCGCCGATCTGCGCCTTGCGCTCGTTGGCGTAGGTGAAGATCTCGCGGATGACCGACGGCTCGACGCCGTAGGCGTACATGGTCTCGTTCAGCATGGTGACCTCCCAAGCGGTGCGACGGCTATCCCTCTGCGGGGTTTGCCGTACATGGTAACGCGGTGTGCGACCGGGCGCGAGCGCGGCGCCGCACGATCCCGGCGCGAAACAAAGAGCCGCCCGCGCTCCGGTGAGAGCGGGCGGCTCGCTCACGCGATTTAATGCAGGACCCTACTCCTTGCGCTGGGACTCGGCTTCATCCTCGCTGCCGGAGGCGGCGTCGAGCTCGTCGCGCGCCTGCTCCTCGCTGGCGGCGACGGCCTGCTCGCGCAGGCGCTCATCCTCCGCCGCGATGGCCGCCTGCGCGTAGCGTTGGGCGTCCTCCTCCAGCTCGGCCTGCGTCATCTTGGGCTTCGCGGCCGCCGGCGCCGCCTCCGCGGGCGACTGGTCGGAGTCAGCTGGGGCGGGGGCAGCGGTCTCCGCCGATGCCGCCGCGGCGTTGCGGCTCTCCTTCGCGGCGAGGATATCGCCCTCGCGCTCCAGGTAGGCATCCCACTCGTTGTCGAGCAGCGCCTCGACGGCCTCGCCTTCGACGGTCTCACGCTCCAAGAGCACGCGGGCCATGAGCTCGAGTTGGTCGCGGCGCGCCTCCAGGATCGTCTCGGCGCGACGGTGGGCCTCCCGCATGATGCGCTGTACCTCGGCGTCGATACGTCGCGCGGTCTCCTCTGAGTAATCCTGGTGGTCGGCGTAGTCGCGACCCAGGAACACCTGGTGCTGCGCCTCGCCGAACACCTGCGTGCCCAGCTCCTCGCTCATGCCGAGACGCGTGACCATCTCGCGCGCCATCTTGGTCGCACGCTCCAGGTCGTTGCTGGCGCCCGAGGTGATGTCATCGCACATGAGCTCCTCGGCGACGCGGCCGCCCAAGAAGACGGCGAGCTCGTCGAGCATCTCGTTTCGGGTCTTCAGGAAATGGTCCTCGGCCGGCAGCTGCAGCGTGTAGCCGAGCGCCTGCCCGCGCGAGACGATCGAGATCTTGTGCACCGGATCGGAATGCTCCAGGATATGCCCCACGAGCGCATGACCGCTCTCGTGGTAGGCGATGGTCGCGCGCTCCTTCTCCGTCATGACGCGCGCCTTCTTGGCGGGGCCGGCGATCACGCGCTCCATGGACTCCTCGATCTCGTCCATGGAGATGACCGAGCGGTGCCGCCGCGCCGTGAGCAGCGCGCTCTCGTTCAGGAGGTTCGAGAGGTCGGCGCCGGTCATACCAACCGTGAGCTGCGCGAGCTTCTCGAAGCTCACATCCTCGTCGATCGGCTTGTTCTCGGCGTGCACGCGCAGGATCTGCTCGCGCCCCTTGACGTCGGGGCGGTCGACGGTGATCTGGCGGTCGAAGCGCCCGGGACGCAAGAGGGCGGGGTCCAGAATGTCGGGGCGGTTGGTGGCGGCGATGAGGATGACGCTCTCGTTCTCCTCGAAGCCGTCCATCTCCACAAGGAGCTGGTTCAGGGTCTGCTCGCGCTCGTCATGTCCGCCGCCGAGGCCGGCTCCGCGCTGACGGCCGACCGCGTCGATCTCGTCAATGAAGATGATGGAGGGAGACTGCGCTTTGGCCTCCTTGAACAGGTCGCGCACGCGGCTCGCGCCCACGCCCACGAACATCTCCACGAAGTCCGATCCCGAGATCGAGAAGAACGGGACACCGGCCTCGCCGGCGACGGCCTTGGCCAGAAGCGTCTTTCCCGTACCCGGAGGACCCACCAGAAGCACGCCGCGCGGAATCTTGGCGCCCAGCTTGCGGTAGCGCTCGGGATCGGTCAGGAAATCGCGGATCTCCTCCAGCTCCTCGACCGCCTCGTCGATGCCGGCGACGTCCTTGAACTTGACCTTGGGACGCGTGGCCTCGCTGGTCTTGGCGTTGGTCTTGCCGAACTGCATGGTCTTGCTGTTGGCGCCCATCATCTGCCGCATGAAGTAGAACATGAGGGCGAGCAGGAGGATGGTCGGCAGGACCCCGACCAGAAAATCGCTCCAGAAGTCGGGATTCGAGGTATCGATCTTGAAGGTCGTCTTGGGGTGCTCCGCCATAAGCTCGGCCAGCGAATCGCTCCCCACGTAGGTGGAGGTGAAGGGCACGAGCTTGTCCGTATCGCCCACGTCCTTGGCGGCGGTCCAGTAGGAGCCGCGGACCGACCCGTCGGCAACCGTGTAGGTGAGCTCGCTCACACGCTCCGCCTTCACGGCGCTCACCAGCTGGTTGGTCGCAAGATCGACCGACGCCGTGCCTCGATCGAGCGGGTTGCCCATCTGGAAGAACATATAGGCGACGAGCGCGCAGGCGACCAGGAAGTAGAGCCATCCCGTCCGCGAGGGCCCGCCGGGATACTGGCCGCCGGGACCCCTTCCCGATCCGCTGCCGCCCGCATTGCGCGACCGCCGCTGGTCGGGGAAGAGCCGGTCGAAGAGGTCGGGGTTGGAGCCGTCTTTCTGCTCGCGCTCCTCGTCGCGCGGATCTTGATTGGTCGAAGCCACTATGAATAGACCTCCGGTTTGAGAATCCCCACGTAGGGGAGGTTGCGGTAATGCTCGGCGAAATCGAGGCCGTAGCCGACCACGAAGGCATCGGGCACGTGCGTGCCCACGTACTTGGGGTTGATTGCCGCCTGCTTGCCCTCGACGTCCTTCCACAGGAAGGTCGCGACCTCGAGCGAGGCGGGATGCCTGCTGGAAAGGTTCTTCATGAGGTACTTGAGGGTGAGGCCCGAGTCCAGGATGTCCTCGACGATGAGGACGTGACGGTCCTTGATATCGATGTCGAGGTCCTTGACGATGCGGACGATGCCCGAGCTCTTGGCGGCGGCGCCGTAGCTCGATACGGCCATGAAGTCGATGGAGACCGGCACGTCGATGGCGCGCATGAGATCGCCCATGAAGACGACCGCGCCGCGCAGCACGGCAATGAGGACCAGGTCCTTCCCATCGTAATCGCGGCTGATCTCGGCCCCCATGCGGCGCACGATCTGGGAGATCGTCTCCTGGTCGAGGATGACCGACTCGATATCGCTTCTCATGTCGCTCATGACGAACCTTTCTCACGCGTTCACGCTGAAGCGCCGGCATGCGGCCCCAAGGCCCCGCCACCTGGTTCGACGGCGGGACGAATAGCTAATTTTACCAGTATGCGCGTCGCCGGTGTGCATTTAAAGCGGTCGTCGAGCCGGATTCCGCCCAGCCATACCACCGTCCCGCCGGGAGCCGTGCGCACCACCGGCACGAGCGGACGGTCGGCCAGCGGAACCTCCGCCTCGCCGAGAATATCCGAGACCTTCTTGGAGCGTCCCTGCATCCCGAGCGGGCACATGAGGTCTCCGGGCGCGGGCGCGTCGACCCACAGACGCGCCGCGCGGGCCTCGGCGGGGATGCCGTCGGTCGCCTCGGCCAGGCGCCCGAGGTCGCGCTCGGCGTACCCAAGAGCCGCCGCG
>CASFIQ010000008.1 GCA_949294785.1 uncultured Collinsella sp. | reverse complement strand
CGGGCCCGCGGTACCACCGGCGCCCACCCGCCGCCGCGCGGCGGACGAGTACCCCTCCTTGGAGGTGCGGAACTTGAACCCGTCGAGCTTCACGCCCTCGCGCTCCATGCGCGCGCGGATGATCTCGCGCAGCATGGTCATCTCCTGCGTCCATGCGGAGGAGTCCAGGTAGACCAGCAGCTCGTTCGATTCGGGGAGGAAGCGCAGGCCCGTCACGTGCGCGCCCTCGCGCGTCCCCGCGCAGACGGCGTTCCAAGCGCGGTAGACCGAGCGCGACTCCTCGGCGCGGCGCATCTGCTCGCGCCGCTCCGGCGTGGCGGCCTCCTGTATGCCGGCGCTCTCGCGCGCCACCAGCGAGGCCACATCGAGCGTGGCGCCCGCGCGCTCGTCACGAACCCGTGCCATGGGCTATCTCCACCACCTTCGCGCGATCGAGGACCTTATCCGTGAAGTACCCCAAATTGGTGGTGGTGATAACCGTCTGCACCTCGTCCTGAATGAAGTTAAGGAACGCCTCGCGGCGGGCCCCGTCGAGCTCGCTCATCACGTCGTCGAGCAGCAGCAGGGGCGGACGGCCCAGGATGTCGCGGGTGACCTCGACCTCGGCGACCTTCCAGGCGAGCACGAGCGAGCGCTGCTGCCCCTGCGAGGCGAACGTGCGCGCGTCGCGCCCGGCGATGCGGAAGCGAATCTCGTCGCGGTGCGGGCCCACGAGCGTCATGCCGCGCCTGATCTCGTCATCGGCGCGCTCACCGAGGGCGCGGTCGAAAACCTCCCGTGCGGCGGAGATGAAGACCTCGCGCTCCAGCGGGGCGCCGATGATATCGAGGACCTCGGGAGGGAGCGCGCCGAACGAGGGCTCGTAGACCACATCGGCCTCCTCTCCCCCCGCGATGCCCGCGTACACCTCGCGCAGGCGCAGTCGTATGCGGGCGAGGAGCGCCATGCGGTGCATGAGCAGCGTGGCGCCGGTGAGCGAGAGGGCGCCGTTCCACGCCGCGAGCATCTCGCGCGTGCACCATCCCTCTTTGAGCAGCGAGTTGCGCTGCCCGACGATCCGCTCGTATTGGGCGGTGAGCTGCGCATAGGTCTCGTTCAGCTGGATGCCGAAGGTATCGAGGGCGGCGCGCCGCACGCTCGCCGAGCGCTTCACCATATCGAGATCGTCAGGACTGAAGAGCACGCTCGGCACCACGCCGCGCACGCCGGACGCCGCGACCTTCTTGCGGTTGCGGGTGAACGTGCGCTTGCCGCGCTCGACCTCGCACGCCACATCGATCACGCGCCCCTCGCCGGCGAGGGAGAGCGCGATGCGGGCGCGGTTGGAGCCCTCCCGAACCAGGTCGGAGGGCGCCGGGTGGCGGAAGGACGAACCGCTCGTCAAAAGCTGCAGCGCCTCGACGAGGTTGGTCTTGCCCACGGCGTTGGGTCCGGCGAGGATGGTCACCCCGTCGGCGAGCTCGAGGGAGAAGTCCTCGAAGTTTCGGTATGAGCGGACCGCGAGCTCGCGTGCGTAGATAGCCATCAGATGCGGACGGGCATGACCAGATACAGGTAGTTGATCTTGTCGTAGGACTTGAAGACGCCGGGCTTGGCATAGCTCTCCAGCTCGAGCGTGATCTCCTTCTCGCGGCCCAGCACGTTCAGGCAGCCGAAGATGTAATGGTAGTTGAAGGCGATGACGCCCGAGGCGCCGGTCGCCTCGACGTCGATGGTCTCCTGCGCCTGGTCCTGATCGCCCGAGATCGAGCTCAGCGAGAGCGTCCCCTGCTCACAATCGATCTCCAGGCGGACCGCCGGGTTGTTCTGGGCGACCACGGCGACACGCTTCAATGCGGCGTTGAACGCGGCGACGTCGATCTTGACCGAGGTCGCGCACGTCTTGGGGATGAGCTGCTTGTAGTTGGGGTACGTTCCCTCAAGGCGGCGCGAGACGTAGCAGGTGTTGCCCGCCTCGAAGACCACCTGGGTGTCGGTCGCTCCCACCAGGATCGTGGGCTCGTCCGCCATGATGGAGAGTGCGTCGTTCATCGCGGTGGAGGGGACGGTGAGCTCGAAGCTCCCCTCCAAACTGGAGGTCTCGACCTGCGTGTCGCAGACCGCTAGGCGGAACGTGTCCGTGGCGGCCAGGCGGATGGTGTTGTTCTCGACCGTCATGAGGATGCCGCCCAGGATCGGGCGAGCCTTGTCGGTGGAGGTCACGCGCCACACGCGGGCCACCATGTCGGAAAGCACGCCGACCGGCAGCTCGACCGCGGACTCGATCGCGTAGGCGGGAAACTCCGGGAAGTCGCCCGCATCGAGCGTGTTCAGGCGCACGCGCGTCTTCATGCAGGAGATACCCACCTGGCGCTCGGCGGTCTCGAACACCACCGGTGCATCGGGCAGGGTCTTGATCAGGTTGGAAAGCATCTTGCAGGGGATGACGGTCTCGCCCTCCTCCTCCACGTGCGCGGCGATGCGGTGGCGGATCGAGGTGGTGTAGTTGGACGTCTGGAATTCGAGCACGCCGTCGCGGGCGCGCAGCAGCACGCCGGAGAGGATCGGAAGCGTCGAGGCCGGAGCGATGCCCTTCTGCACGGTGGCGATGGCGTCGGCGAGCGAGGTCTGGCTTACGGTGAACTTCATGGCGCGCGATTCCTTTCTTCTATATATAAGAGATAAATCTATCTAGTAATTGTAATAGGACGGTGGACGTTGTGGATTACTCAGATTCCCGCAGGAAGGTCGCAGAAAAGTTTTCTACGCGCCGCGGTTGAGAAGGCAGGCGTTCTCCACATCCGCGGAGAGGCGGGCTGCCTATCAACAGCGCGGGCCGGGTTTTCCACATGTTATGGGGAGGAAATGAGCATGTTTTCCACCGCGCGCCCGCCGACGTACCGCCCCGCCCGTTCATGAGCGGAGCCTGATCTTGTTGCGCAGGGTCTGGAGGTCGTCGATGAAGGTGCGATCGGCTTTCAGGCGCTTCTCAACCACGCGGATCGAGTTCACCACCGTCGAGTGGTCGCGCCCGCCGAAGCTCGCGCCGACCGCGCTCATGGTCATCTCGCACATCTCCAGCGCCAGGTAGACCGCCACATGCCGGGCGTTCTTGATGTCCGCGGTGCGGCGCGGACCGATCAGGTCGGCGTGACTCACGTGGTAGAACTCCTCCACCACCTTCTGCACCGTGTCGATGTGGATCTTCTTGTGGGCACTGTCGAAGTACTCGTTGGCGATGCGGTCGATCTCGTCGCCGGTGAGCTCGCGGCCCTCCTGCTCCGCCTCGAACGACTCCCCCGCGCAGCGCTCGCAGAAGCTCTCGAGCTCGCGGATGTTCGTGCCCGAGACCTGCGCCATGTGGCTCAGGTGCTCGTCGGTCAGGCGACCCGTTCCCTGGCGGATGGCGTCCAGCAGGGCGTTGCCGCCCGACCGCTCACGCCCGGGGGCGGAGGCGGGCAGGATGGTGGTCTCGTAATAGCGTTTCAGGATGGTGAGCTTCATCTCGTAGCTCGGCTCCGATACCAGGCAGAGCATGCCCGCGTTGAAGCGGCTGGTGAGGCGCTCGTCCATCCCCAGGTTCTTGGGTGCGCGGTCGCTTGCGATCGCGACCTTCTTGTTGTTACGGATGAACTCGTCCATAAGCTGGAAGAAGTTCTCGATCGACTGCGTTTTGCCGATGATGTTCTGGATGTCGTCGATGATGAGGATGTCGGCGTTGTGGTAGTCGCGCATCGCGGCCGCCACGCGCCCCTCCTGAAGGCCGGTGATGTAGTCGTCGATGTAGGTCTGCGAGTTCACGTACTTCACGCGCAGGTAGGGCTTGTCCTGTGCGAGCAGGTTCTTGATCGCGAGCAGCAGGTGCGTCTTGCCCAGGCCGCTCTTGCCGTAGATGAATAGCGACGTGCAGCTGCCCGGCTCGTCCGCCATCGCGGCGAAGCGCAGCGCGGACGAATACGCGTGCTTGTTCTCGTTGCCATGGACGAAGTTCTCGAACGTGAATTTCGAGGTCGCACCGTTGTCGCGCTCGGCAGCGGCACTCGGCGCCTCGTTTCCGCCGTCCGCTGCGGCGGTACCCCGTCGAACGTCTTCCGCCGCGCCCCGCTCCCCTGTCTGCTGGTGCATGTTGCCGCGCAGGCGGGCGAGCTCGCGGGGACTGATCGTGTTGGTGATGGTCACCTTCCGCGACCCGGTCCCGCTCAAGTCGATCGGGGGGATGGCGACGCGCGCCATCCCCGCCGCGACCGTACCCGCACCTGGATCCGGCGCATCGGGCACGGCGGGCTCGCCGGCGCGAGACGGCTCCGCTGCGACGCCGCGGATGGGCGCCGCGGTTTCACGTGAATCCTCCGAACCGCGCGCCATGGCTACGGTTACCTGCAGCGACATGCTGCTGAAGGTGATCTCTGCCAGATAGCGCTCCAGCGTCTCGCGATGGCGCATCAGATAGGAGTAGGCGAAGCGCGACGGCGCTTCGATCTGCAGGGAATCGTCGGTGAGGTCGATCGGTACGCACTGCTTGAGCATCTGGATGAGGCGCGCATCCAAGCCGTCTCGCTCGCAGAACGAGACGGTGTCCTCGAGGACCATCGCCGCTTCGTTGTTCATGGGCGTCTCCCGCCATCGTTCGCGGCGCGCATGGGCGCGCGTCGTCGGTTACCCGGTCAGTGCGATTGGATCCACGACGCCCCGAGCTCGGTAAGACGGTATTTCTGGCCCTGCTTGACGGTGAATCCCTGCCTGCTCAGTGTAGCAAGCTCGCGCGACCACGTGGGCCCCGACTGCCCGTAGGCGCGCACCAGCTCGGTGGGTCCCGCCTGGCCGTGCTCAAGCAGGAAAGACAGAGCTAGAGAGCCACGTTCGGAGATCGGGAACGCGCCTGCCGCCGGTGTCTGGGCCGGCATGGGCTGTCCGGGATACGCTTGATAATATAGGGGTTGACCTGCGGTTTGGGGATATGTGGAAAACTCATGGCCTGCTTGTGGAAAACCGGGCTGGAACGGCTGCTGCGGATACGCCCCGGGTTGGGGGTAGGGCTGCGCGAACGGCTGGGCGGGATAGGGTTGCGCCGGCGTCGCCCCTGCCGCCGGGGACGGCGTGAATTGCGGGGGCATCGGTTGGGTGCCGGTCGGGTAGGTCGGTTGGTATCCAGCCTGCACGGCCTGGGCCTGTTGGGCCCGCGCCGATACCTCCATGCGCGAGGTGTCGAACGCTCCGGAGCGCACCGCCGCGCCGCGCTGCCCGCTGACCTTGATCTCCTCGACACGGGCGGGGTCCACGCTTACCGTCACGACCGTGCCCGCACCCAGGTTGTCCTCGATCGACACGGCCCCGCCTGCCGCCTCCAGGTACTGCTGTACCATGGGGAAACCCGAACCCGTCCCGCGGATATAGCGCTTCATATCCCGGTTTGCCGACGTCACGCCGAATTCGAACGCGCGCTCCTTGTCCTCGATGCCGGGCCCCTGGTCCGCGAAGCGGATGGTGTCTCCCCCATCCAGGATCGAGATGATGGGTTCCACGAAGTGCGCGTGGATGAAGTTCTCCACGATCTCGCGGATCACCATGAGCGATATCGTGCCGCCCTGCTCTTTCATGCAGCGATACACGGTGTTGGTGACCTCTTCAAGGTAGGCGCGCACCGGTTTGGGCTCGATGACCACGGTGCGCGGTGTCGAGAGCATGTCGTCATATATGGAGATACGCGTTGCATAGGAGACCGTCTCCGCGGCGTCCCGTTGAGCCCCACCGGTCCCATCTGGCGCCGCCTGGGCGGTGGGGCCGATGATATGGTCGTTGTCGGGGGCAGGGTCGCCGGAGTCGACGAAGGGGTAGAAGTCGTCTGCCATGGTCTCTCAATCATTCGCGCGGTTTATGTAGATAGTAGCCCATACCGTTGGCGCTGACAGCTTTCAACAACTTTTCAAAACCTGTTGAAAACTGAAGAAAAGGCGTGAAAAGTTTTCAACACTTTCCCGCTATCCTGTGGAAAACAGAGTGAACGATGCTGAAAAGTTTCCCCTATCGTTCCGCTGTCCGGGCGCCGCCTGCCATCCTGGTGTGGGAACTTGCCGCTGACCTGAGGATTTCTGTTGACAGCTTTGATGGGTTTTCCCTACAATCTCTAAGCTCACGTGCATGTAATGATTGCTTAATTGCAGCAGGAGGATAGTCACCATGAAGCGTACGTACCAGCCTAACAAGCGCAAGCGCGCCAAGACCCACGGCTTCCGTGCCCGTATGGCCACCAAGGGCGGCCGCGCCGTGCTCGCTCGTCGTCGTGCTAAGGGCCGCAAGCGTCTGACCGTCTAAGCTCGCGCGCACCCGGTATGAGGACACTCTCGTCACGTTCCGATTTCGAGCGCGTGTATCGGCAGGGGAGACGGTATAACCATCCTCTCATGCGTATGGTTATAACTGGTTCTTGTTGCGAAGGCGATCCGGGTAGGGTCGCCTTCGCTGCACCGAAGCGCATTGGCCACGCCGTCGTGCGCAACCGCTCAAAGCGCGTCATGCGCGAGGCCGCCCGCGCGTTGGGGCTGCCCGCGGCCGGACGGGATATGATCCTCTTCGCCACGCGGGCGACCGCGACCGCGCGTCCCGAAGAGCTGCGAGCGGCGCTCGAGCAGCTTTGCGGGCGCGCCGGCGTCTGAGCCGGTTGTCGTACGGTGGTCGCCATGATGGTCGGTTTCGGTTTGCTGGACGCGGCCTCGGCGCTTGCGCGTCGGATAGCCGTTGCGCCCATCCGCTTTTACCAGCGTTTCATCTCGCCCGTGCTCCCCGATGCGTGCATCTACACCCCGACGTGTTCCCAGTACGCGGTGGAGGCCATCAGGGTGCACGGCGTATTTGCAGGTAGTTGGCTCGCCGTGAGACGGATCTTGCGTTGCAACCCGCTCCACGACGGAGGATATGATCCCGTGCCTCCCGGCTCGGTCGATCGGAAGGATTAGTTCATGTGGGATTGGATCGTTAACATTCTCTTCCAGATCCTGGCGCTCATCCAGAGCTTCGCCGTGGACTGGGGTCTGTCGATCATCATCTTGGTTCTGATCGTACGTCTGATCTTGACGCCGCTCATGATCAAGTCGACCAAATCGACGGCGCGCATGCAGGTCCTGCAGCCGAAGCTCCAGGAGATTCAGGACAGGTACCAGGACGACCCCCAGCGCATGAACGAGGAGATGACCAAGTTCTACTCCGAGAACAAGTTCAATCCCTTCGGCGGTTGCCTGCCCCTGCTCATCCAAATGCCGATCCTGATCGCGCTGTTCACGCTGCTCCGCAGCCTGCCCGATTATTTCGAGGGCAACAACTTCTCGTTCTACAACATCCTGCCCGACCTCACCACCACGCCCTCCGCCGAGATGGCGAACGGTTTCATGGCGGCGCTTCCGTATCTTATCTCGCTCATCCTGTTCGCGGTTCTGACCCTGATTCCCCAGCTATACATGACGCGCAACCAAACGGGTGCCCAGGCGTCGAGCATGCGCACCACCGGCGTCGTCATGACCATCATGATGCTCTTCGTCGGCTGGGGCCTCCCCGCGGGCGTGCTCCTGTATTACGATGTCTCCACCTTGTGGCAGGTCATCCAGCAGATCTTCATCACGCAGCGTGTGATCGACAAAGCGAAGGCCGAGGAGGAGGAGCGTCTTGCGAACGCCCCCATCGAGGTCGACGTGGTTCGTCATGAGCGCAAGGCTCGTCCGCGTAAGAAGAAGTAACAAGGTAGCGATAATAATTAGGTACCTAACAAATGGAGGCTACCATGTCTGAAGAGATGATTGTTGACGCTGTCGAGGAGGCCGTCGTCCCCGAGGGTCCGTATGCCGAGATCGCTGCGCGTTTCAAGTCTGGCGAGCAGCTCTCCGATGAGGAGCTTGATACCATCGTCGACCTCGCCATCGATATTCTCCGCAACATGCTGAGCTACTTCGATGCCCAGGATGCTCCCATCGATGAGTACGAGGGTGAAGACGGCGATGTGATTCTCGATGTGACCGCTCCCGATCTTGCCGTGCTTATCGGCCGTCACGGGCGCACGCTCGAGTCGTTCCAGACCCTGTTCTCTCTTCTGATGAGCAGGAAGCTGGGTTTCCGCTTCCCTATCTCGGTTGATGTTGAGGGGTATAAGAGCCGCCGTCACGATAAGATCGTCGATATGGCCAAGCGCGCCGCTTCTCGTGCGGTCCGCAATCATCAGGATGTCACCCTGCAGCCTATGAATGCTTATGAGCGTCGCCTCGTCCATATTGCGCTTCGCGACAATGTGAACGTTGAGACCCATTCCGAGGGCGTTGATCCCGACCGTCATGTTGTGATCTCTGCCGTCTAGGGATATTCGCTATAGGTTATGCTTAGGGAGGTACCGTCTGGTGCCTCCTTTTTTGTCTGAGTTTCAAGATACATGGATTTCAGTCTGATTTGGAGCTGCGATGTCGGATCAAGGTATAGAACGTTCACTTGACGAAGCTGAGAGCATCGCTCTTCTTCAGCAGGAATGCTCTGCTATGGGCATCTCGGTCTCTCAGGATTCGCTTCACATATGTGTGAGGCATCTTGGGTTGGTTATAGATGCTAACAAACGAATGAACCTT
This sequence comes from uncultured Collinsella sp., assembly GCA_949294785.1. GTDB lineage: Bacteria > Actinomycetota > Coriobacteriia > Coriobacteriales > Coriobacteriaceae > Coprousia. The sequence continues at coordinate 19,543 of CASFIQ010000008.1, read as the reverse complement.
ACCCGCATCACCGATATCCATGATGCCCTGGTGCTCCATATTCTAGATTCTCTTCTACTCAGCAAGTATGTTGATTCAGCGCCCGAGGGGCCCTGTCTCGATATGGGTACCGGTGCTGGATTCCCTGGTATCCCTCTTATCGCCGCAACTGGTCGCTCCTTTACTATGATCGATTCGGTTGGTAAGAAAGTCGATTTCGTCAACTCCTGCCTTCAAATTCTAGATATTCAGGATTCTCAGGCTCAACATGGTCGTCTTGAGGATCTTGCACGAGAGTACCGGAACCAGTTTTCCTGTGTTTGCGCTCGCGCACTCGCCTCGTTACCTGTTCTGATCGAATATGCTACTCCGTTTTTGGCTCCAGATTCACTTTTGGTGATCACAAAAGGCAATCCCGATAATAATGAGCTCTCTAGCGGTGCTGTTGCAGCTAGGATTTGCGGTTTATCCTTGATTCAGCATGATTGTTACGAGCTTCCCTATGGCCTTGGGCATCGTGAGGTATTCGTATATCGGAAAATCGGTGCTTCTCAGGTTAAACTTCCCCGTCAAGCTGGGATGGCAAAACGTCGTCCTCTTGCGTAAATGATGGGAATATCACCCCTTTCGGTGACCCATATCATTCTCTGCTCTATGCATAGTGATTTCGGCTGCATTATTCTCACTGGTAGCGCTGATTTATCATCTTTCATCTTGAAGTTATGTTTCACGTGAAACATAATGTGATTCAGAGAAACGTTTCACATCCATGTTTCACGTGAAACCATCTCCACTACCGTAATGAAACTCAAACAGACCGGGAGGTAGCGTGGGATTTCGAGATGTAAAGCGATCGAAAGCGGCGACAAGTACGCGCGTCATCGCGATTATCAACCAAAAGGGTGGCGTTGGTAAATCGACAACGGCAGTCAATCTTGCAGCATCGTTAAGCGAACAGAATAGAAAAGTCTTGTTAATCGATTTCGATCCGCAGGGTAACAGTACAAGCGGCTTTGGAATCGAAAAAGAAGAACTTGAAGCATGCGTCTATGATGCCCTGTTGAATGATATGCCGCTTGAAGAGCTGATTCATGATACGTGCTGTAAGAAAGTTTTCGTGGTGCCGGCAACGATCCAGTTGGCAGGAGCGGAAATCGAGCTTGTTTCAGCAATGGCGCGCGAGACGAGGCTGAAAGAGTTGATCGAACCGATCAAAGATGAGTTTGACTTCATCTTTATCGACTGCCCCCCATCACTCGGTCTTCTCACCATCAATGCGCTCGCAGCAGCGGATAGCGTACTCATTCCGATTCAGTGTGAATATTACGCTCTTGAAGGCGTTACCAAGCTTCTTGAATCGATGAGAATGGTCAAATCTCGAATCAATAGGAATCTCGATACCTTTGGTGTACTGCTTACGATGTACGATTCACGGACATCGCTTGCAAACCAAGTAGTCGAAGAGGTTCGAGCTTATTTTGGTGACACTACCTTCAAGACGCTGATCCCCAGAACGGTCAAGCTGTCTGAGGCACCTTCGTTTGGAATGCCGATAATCCAATATGCTCCCAACAACAAGGGTGCAAAAGCATACGTCAATCTTGCAAAAGAGGTGATTCGCCGTGCCTAGTCCGAAAAAGAAAGCGCTTGGACGCGGATTGAGTGCACTTGTTGGTGAGGCCCAGGTAGAAACCGGTCATTCACAGGATGAGATGAAGCTGCCGATAGCTCAGATCAGACCGAATCCCAATCAGCCGCGCATTCACTTCAATGAGACGGAGTTGAATGAGTTAAGCGAATCGATCCGCGAGCATGGAGTGCTTCAGCCGCTGTTGGTGAGAAAATCCGGAGACGGATACGAGATCATCGCCGGAGAGCGGCGTTATCAGGCATCCAAAATCGCGGGCCTTAAAGAGGTTCCAATAATCATCAAAGATGTTGATGACCAGCAGATGTTGGCACTCGCTTTGATTGAGAATCTTCAACGCTCTGATTTGAATCCGCTGGAAGAGGCAAAAGGCTATCGTCAGCTCATCGATGCGAGCGGTATGACGCAGGAGGCCTTGTCGAAAGCGGTGTCAAAGTCCCGATCCACGATTACCAACTCTCTGCGCCTTCTCGATCTGCCGGAAGAGGTACAGCAACTCGTCTTCGATGGGAAGTTGACCGCAGGTCATGCTCGAGCGATTCTTGCGGTTCCCTATGAAGATGCGCGCGTGAAGTTAGCACTGAAAGTGGCTGAGGAAGGCTTGTCGGTTCGAGCGACTGAAAAGCTTGCTCCGTTGTTTTCAGTCGGGGATACCGTAAAGCCTCAGAGACCAGTGACGCCGCAGTCCTTCAAGAAGGCGGCGAGGGTGCTTCGCCAGGCGTTCAACACCAATGTCAGGGTGAAGAGCCTTCGCGGTAAGAACAAGATTGAGATCGAGTTTAAAGATGAGGATGAGCTGAACAGCATTCTTCAGCAAATCATGGGAGGTGCTGAATCGTGAAGCGACTGGGTCCGGCTATCGTGGTTTTGCTTACGGCGGCCGCTTCGTCTTACGTTGCTTACAAGCTGGTAACGGACGATGATTTCAGGAACCGAGTGAGGCGCGAGGTTGTCGACACACTCTCGACGTCGACGAAGAAAGTTGTAGGCATGAGCGAGGAAGTTGCGGTTAGAACCGCTCAGATGACCCGAAATCCCAAGATCAACCAGGAATGGGTCGCACGTCAGTGGGAGCAGGTTGGGTATTAATTAAGAACACAAGTTCCTAATCATGATAAGGGAACAGGCTCTCTGAATCCAAGCTGCAGGAGATGCGATATGAAGAAGGGCGTGAGAGGCGATTCTCACGCCCTTCTTGCAAATCAGGTCGATCGTGCTGTATAAGATGCCGTCGAAGCTCGATATACACCAATAGAATATCCGGTAGGTTACCGTGACGGACTGGCTACCGTGACAGGGCGGCTACCGCGCGTTAACGATTCGTTGTTTAAGCTGACCGCAGGCGGCATCGATGTCGCTGCCGCGGCTGTTTCGTATGGTTGCCTCGACACCGATGGATGCCAGACGACGCTGCAGCTCCTCGATCTTGGCTGATGGGGAAGGTCGAAGCGGGCTATCGGGAATATTGTTAAGCTGGATGAGGTTGACGTGGCAAAGGGTGCCCTCGCAGAAATCGCAGAGGGCCCGCATCTCGGAATCGGTGTCGTTGATGCCGTCGATCATCGCGAACTCATAGGTGGGACGCCGACCGGTTGCCGCGGTGTAATCCTGGAGCGCCTCGTGAAGGCGCAGCAACGTGTACTTCTTGACGCCGGGCATGAGCTGGTTGCGTGTTGATTGAATGGCGGAATGAAGTGAGACGGCGAGGGTGAACTGCTCGGGGATTTTAGAAAAGGACCTGATACCGGGGATAATCCCGCAGGTGGAAACTGTGAGGTGGCGCGCCCCGATGTTGTGACCGTGCTCGGAGTTGAGCATGCGCAGCGCCGCGAGCGTGTTGTCGTAGTTTGCGAAGGGCTCGCCCTGCCCCATGAACACCACGCTCGTCACCCGTTCGCCCAGATCGCGCGCGACGTGCGTCACCTGGTCGACCATCTCCTGCGCGGTAAGCGACCGCGCGAGGCCTGCGAGGCCCGTGGCGCAAAAGGCGCACCCCATACCGCATCCCGCTTGCGTGGAGATACAGACGGCGAGCTTGGAGCGGTTGGGCATACCGACCGTCTCGACGGCGACACCGTCGGCGAACTGCAGGAGGTACTTCCGCGAACCGTCGCGGGAGATTTGCCGGGCAACCTCGACAGGGGTGTTGAACGCGTAGCGCTCGGCAAGCTGTTCGCGAAGCGTTTTAGGGATGTTGGTCATTTCATCAAATGACTGAGCCGATTTATCAAACAGCCATTCGCTAATCTGCTTGGCGCGAAACGCCGGCTGTTTGAGCTCGGCTACGAGGTCTTTGATATCGCCCTGGGTAAGGGAGCGGATGTCGGGAAGCTGCCGCCCGCGTCCGGGAGTCGTGTGTTCCATGGGTCGCCTTTCAGAAAACGGATATACCGGTGAAATCTGTCCTAAGGGATATCTACAATAGGGTATCGTTGGCTTCAAAACGTCGCGTGTTGGAAAAAACCACCGCTGGAAGGAGTCGTCACCATGGAGTTGGCGCAGCGTGCGGAAATGAGGATCGCGGTTCTCGCGGGAGGAATCTCGGATGAGCGCGAGATCTCACTCAACTCGGGCGAGAATGCCCGGAACGCACTTGAGGCGGCGGGTTTCGGCACGGTCGATATGCTCGACCCCGGCAGCGCGGAATTCTTGAACGAGCTGGCACAGGGCTCGTACGACGCGGCGTTCATCGCCCTGCACGGACGCGGCGGCGAAGACGGCATGATTCAAAGTATCTTGGAGTATCTTGATATACCCTATACGGGATCCGGCGTCATCGCGAGCGCCTGCGCGGCGGACAAGGACGTGTCCAAAGCGCTATATGAGCGCGCAGATATCCCCGTTGCGAAGGGGGCGGTCATCGAGCGCGGTCAGGCGTTCGACGCGGCGGCGCTCGTCGAGGAGCTGGGTGGCAGCTGCTTCGTGAAGCCGGCGATCAACGGGTCGAGCTACGGTGTGAGTATCGTGCACGATGCCGCGGACCTCGCCGCAGCGCTCGATCTGGCATTCGAGCACGGTGACAAGGCTCTGGTCGAGCAGCAGCTCGTGGGTACCGAGATCACGGTGGGCGTGTACGAGGGGGACGTCCTCACGGCGCTTCCCGTGGTGGAGATTCGAAAAGGGGAGGGGGCGGAGTTCTACGACCTCGAGGTGAAGTACTCCGACCCCACGGATATCCATCGCATTCCCGCCCAGATTCCTCCCGAGGATTATCGTCGTGCGCAGGAGCTTGCCTGCCGCGCTCACGAGGCGCTCGGCTGCTCGGGTCTTTCCCGCAGCGATTTCATCGTGACCGAGGCGGGTCCGGTGATCCTTGAGACCAACACGATTCCCGGAATGACCGATACCTCGCTGTATCCGGATGAGATTCGCCATGCGGGCATGAGCTTCAGCGATGTTTGCACCCATCTGATCGAGCTCGCGCTCGCGCGCGCCGGGCGCGCGTAGCCTGCCACGAGAAGGGGTCTTCGGTGGATTATCTGCTTCCCGGCACGCCCGAATATATCGCCGAGCGCTACCGCACACTCGCCGAGCGCGCCCGCACGCGCTCGTTCGGCATGCTGGAAGAGGATATCGTCATCCTCGATACCGAGACCACCGGCCTCTCTTCCCGTGAAAACGAGCTGATCGAGATCTCCGCCGCGCGCCTTTCGGGCGGGAGGATAGCGGAGCGCTTCGATACGTTCGTGCACCCGCATCAGCTGATTCCCGCCGAGATAACCGCGTTGACGGGTATCACGAATGCCCAGGTGGCGCACGCTCCCGAAGCAGATGAGGCCGTTCGGGACCTCGCGGCGTTTGTGGGCGGCGCCCCGGTTGTCGCGCATAACGCGTCGTTCGACTGCGCGTTCATCGAGGCGGTGTCGGGCGGTAGCGATGTTTCCGAGCTGTGGATCGACTCGCTTGCCCTCTCACGCATCGCGCTGCCCCGACTTACCTCGCACAAGCTCGCGTTCATCGCTCAGGTATTCGGTTGCGATGCGGTGTCCCATCGCGCTTCGGACGATGTCGATGCGCTCGCAGGGGTGTGGAAGGTGCTTCTGACTGCGCTTTCGGACCTTCCTGCGGGCCTTATGGCGGCGCTCGCAGATATGCATCCGGAGGTCGCCTGGCCGTATCGTCCGATCTTCTCCTATTTGGCGCAGGAAAACCCAGGCCAACCTTTCTCGCTCATCAACGAACGCCATCGCGTGCTGGAAGGGGACGTCCGCGAACCGCGGACCGATGTCGACGAGATAGCGGAGCTCTCGCTTCCCACCGCAGATGAGGTCGAGGCGGCGTTTGCGCCCGGCGGCGTCGTGGATGAGATGTATGAGGGGTATGAGCCCCGGCCCGAGCAGGTCGCCATGGCATGCGAGGTGCGCGATGCCCTGGCCACGGGAACCCATCGCGTGATCGAGGCGGGAACCGGCGTGGGCAAATCCATCGCCTACCTGGTGCCCTTGGTCGAGGCGGCTCGGCGCAACGGCATCACCGTGGGTGTCGCCACCAAGTCGAACAACCTGGCCGATCAGCTTATGTATCATGAGCTGCCGCGCCTTGCCCGGGCTCTGCCGGGCGGTCTGGACTTCTGCGCCTGCAAGGGGTTCGATCACTACCCCTGTCTGCGCAAGCTCGAGCGGGCGCGTCGCGGTTCCAGCGAGATCAAGACAAACCGCGACCCGGCGGATACCCTGACGGCGATCGCGGTCATCTACGCGTTCGCCTGCCAATCGCCCGATGGCGACCTTGACGCGCTGGGCATCCGATGGCGCAGCGTCGACCGGGCGAGCCTGACCTCGGGATCGCGTGAATGCGCGCGGCGGCTCTGCCCGTTCTTCCCCGATGCGTGCATGGTGCACGGCGCGCGCCGGCGCGCCGCAGCGGCCGACGTGGTGGTCACCAACCACTCGCTGCTGTTCCGCAACGTCGCAGCGGAGGGGAGAATCCTGCCTCCGGTGCGCATCTGGGTGGTCGACGAGGCCCATGGGATCGAAGGCGAGGCGCGTCGCCAGTGGGCGCTCTCGTTTTCCGCTGACGAGGTGAAGCAGCTCTTCGAGCGTCTGGGGAACGACCGCACCGGCGCGCTCGGCCGCTTGGCCTCGGCGCTCGCCGGTTCGGATGCTGCGACCCTCTACCTGGGGCTTGTTGCGAAAGCGGTGAGCGTGACGCAGCGCGCATCGGTCACCACGGCCGACCTGTTCGACGCGGCGCGCGACCTTGCCCAGATCGCCCAGCATCACGGGCTCGATGCGGGCAACCTTTGGATCGGTGATCAACTGCGCGAGGGGAACGATTGGACCCGTTTCGCACTCGTGGCGGCAACGGCGGCCGATGCCCTGACGCAGCTCGATCGCAGCCTGAAGGCACTCGTCGAGGCGGTCGGCCCCGAGCATCCCGAGCTCGTGATCGAGGTCTCCGATATCGAGCGACGCCTCACGGAGGGTCTGGCCGCCTTGCGACTCGTGCTCGCGGGGGAGGACGAGCACTACGTCTACTCCCTGCAGGTACCGCTGCGCATCCGTGCGGGAGGAGAGGCACTCACCGCCGAGCGCCTCGATATCGGCGAGGCGTTCGCTGAGGAATGGTATCCCCAGATGCGCTCGCTCATATTTTCCTCGGCGACCCTTTCCATCGCCGGGTCGTTCGATCATTTCGAGCATGCCGTCGGTCTCGATCGGTTACCGGAGGGCCGCTCGCGCGCGCTTCATCTGGATTCCAGCTACGATTTCGAGCGGAATATGGCCGTGGTCGTCGCCGGGGACCTTCCCGACCCCCGTCGCCGCGATATCTACCTGGATGCGGTCGAGAAGCTTCTCGTCGACGTCCACACCGCGATGGGGGGATCGGTTCTCACCCTGTTCACCAACCGGCGCGACATGGAGGATCTGTTCGAGCGCGTGGGACCGGTGCTTGCCGCGCGCGGACTGGAGCTCTCCTGCCAGACGCGCCAGAGCTCGCCGCGCCAGCTCCGCGATCACTTCATCAGCGAGAGGGGCTCCTCCCTCTTTGCGCTCAAGGCGTTTTGGGAGGGGTTCGATGCAGCAGGCGACACGCTGCGGTGCGTGGTGATCCCCAAGCTTCCCTTCGCGCGCCCGACCGACCCCGTATCGTGCGAGCGCGACCGGCGCGAGAAAGGCGCCTGGGGGAGATACGTGCTGCCCGAGGCGGTGCTCGAGCTCAAGCAGGCGGCGGGGCGCCTGATCCGCTCGTCCACCGACACGGGCGTGCTGGTGCTTGCCGATTCGCGCCTGGTGAGCAAGGGATATGGCAAGAAGTTCCTGAACTCGCTGCCCGGTGCGAGCTATCAGCGCATCGATGCGGCTCAGGTCGGTCGCTTTCTGGAGCTTTGGCGGAAGAGCCACGAGTAGCCCCGTGGGGCGTCAGCGCTCCTCCGCGAGCCTGCGCGCGTAGGTCGCGAGTTCCTGGGCGAGCGAACAGGGCTCGACGATCCGATAGGCTCCCCCCGCGGAGAGCACCTGGTCGAAGAGCCAAGGCTTCGAGGCGACTCCCACGATGAGCTCCGTCGAGCCATCCGGGAGCTTCGCCATGCCCTGGATGCCGCTCCAGGTGGGCACGGGTGCATCGGGGGAGACCCGGATGGTCGCCTGGACCGACGCCCGGGCAAGGGAATCGCGGATGCTCGTATGGTCGGCGCGCCCGCTTCCGTCACATGCCGGGAGCCCGTCTCCGTGCGATTGCGCTTCCACGACGCGTACCGCTTGGATGCGCTCGAGACGGTAGCGCCGCGGTTCGCGCTTCTCGCGGTCGACGCCGAGCAGGTAGGCCACGCCCACGACCTGGTCGAACCCCTGGGGGAGCACGACGCGCTCGCGCGCCGTCGCGTCATCGTTCGAGCGGTACATGATGGCGATCGCCGTCTTGGTGTCGATGGCGCGCGCGATCGCGGGGAAATGCCTCCCGAACACCGTGGTGCTTGCAGCGCGCGGCGGCGTCGAGCGCATATCGGGCGGCAGTAGGGCGCGGGATAGGCGACCCCGGGCGTCCTCCGGGATGGAGAGGTCCTCGAGGACGGCAGCGAGGACGGCTCCCTCCGCAGTACTCAGGCGCAGGGGGAGCAGACGCGAGGGCGCCCCCTCGAGCACGATATCGCCGTGGTCTCGGTAGATGACCGCACGCGCCCCGCTCTCGCGGTCGGCGAGCGTGGCGATGAGCGCGATGGGCTCGTCGAGCTCATCGTCCGTGCAACCAAGGTGCTCGGCCGCCTCCGCCGACGATACGATGCCGCCGTCGACCGAGCTCAGCAGCCCGAGGAGCTGTATGGCGCGCTCGACGCGACGGTCGCTTGCGGTGAATCCGGGAATCCGCTTACGCATTATGGACACCCACCGTCCTCATCAGCTTAGCGCGCCAGGACTCGACGAGCGCGTCCGGTGCAACGGGTCGCATGCCGAAGCGGGCGTGCGCGAGGGTTACCTCGGCCGCGGCATCGATGTCGCGGACCTCGACATCCCAGGTCCATCCACCGTCTTCCCGCTGTACGAGGTCACCCCTACCCTGCGTGATCGCGGCGAGCTCCATCTCCCCGATACCGGGGGAGAAGGAGAAGGTGGCGCGCGCCTCGGGCGCATCGGAGAAGTCGAAGGGGAGGAACAGGTGGTCGCGGATAGAGAAATCGGATGGGATATCGTATGACTCGCCCAGGCCGTGCACGCGCTCGACCCGGTCGGTGCGAAACGTCCTGACCGTGCCCGCCTCCCGGTCGAGGCCGGTGAAGTAGGAAAGTCCGGCGCTGGTGAAGATGCCGTAGACGGCGACGGTCCGCCGCCGCGCGGTGCCGGCGGCGTTGCGGTAGGTGGCGATCAGCGACCGTTTGAGCGAGAAGGCGGTCCAGACGGCATCTGCGATCGCATCCTCATCGAGCTTCGGCGCGGGCCGCGCGAAGGCTTCGTCCTCCCCCGCGAGCGCGGCGAGGGCGTCCACGCAGCTTCGGCGTACCGCCTTGAGCGGGATGGCGAGCGGGGTCGGATGCGAGCCCAGGTACTCGTCCACGGCGCGCGCGAGCAGGCGAACGTCGTCCTCGCGCACGATACCGCCCGCGGCGAAGGTTCGCTCGCGGTCGATCGCCCAGGCGCGCTGCTCGGCCTCGGAGGCGCCGGGGGCGGTCACCTCGGTGATGATGATGCCGCGCTCGGCGAGCTTCTCCCGGTCGCGCCGGAACTTCCTCAGGTCGCTCTCGCGCTGCTCGTGTCCGTAACCCAGGTCGCTGTCACCGACGATCTGGTCGGTGGTGAGGGGGTGCGCCGCAGCGTTCAGCGTGAACATGAGGTTGAGGAGGCGCTGCGCGGTGTCGTCCACGCGCGGTGCTCTCTCTTCTTCCTCATCCATGATTCGATCCCCTTGCTGCACGGAACGGACGCGTATAGGCACATCGGTCATTCTAGACGATGTGGAGATGCGAGGTGCATACGGCGCCGTTGCGCTACCGTTTGCGGCGATAGCTGCCTGAACTTCTGAGTCGCGGTATACTTTCGACTATATACGAGCATCGTCGGGCGGGATTCACCCCGCGCGTCGCGAATAGCGGACGGATATGGAGCATCTATGGCTACGACCCGGCCTTATATCAACCACCTGCTTCAGGCGACCGGCATCACCCCCGCATGCAGCGAGGAGGAGCGCCTCGCCGCCGAGGATATCGCCCAGATCTTCGCCAAGCATGGTTTCGAGCCCGAGATCCAGGAGTTCAGCGCATCGGGCTCCAGCAAGGTCGTCACGGCCGTGCTGGGTATCGCGGCGTTTTTGGGAACGGTTCTCTCGGGCATCGGCGGCGTCGTGGGTATCGTGGGGTTGCTGCTGCTGGTCGCCGCTGCGGTGATCTTCATGATGGAGCGCAACGGACGCCCGGTGCTCTCGGGCATCGGCAACGGCGGGCTCTCGCAGAACGTCATCGCCTACCACAAGGCATCCGGCCCGCTCGCCTCGCCCCGTAACCGACCGGTGGTGGTCGTCGCCCATTACGACTCCCCGCGCGCAGAGGTATGGTCGCAGATGCCCTATGCCTCCTACCGGCCCCTCGTCGCCAAGTTCCTGGTGCCCGCCATGCTCGCCCCCGCGGCGATGGCGGTGCTGCGCCTGCTTCCCTTCCCCGACGCCTTCAAGATGGTGCTCTGGCTGCTCTCCCTCGTGGTGGCGCTCGTGCCGCTCGCCAACGCCGCTGCGATCATCATGAACCGTTTCGTGCTGCCCTATACCTCGGGGTCGGTCTGCAACAAGTCCTCCGTCGCCGCCATGCTGGGGGTCATGAACAACGTCGCGCCCTACCATGGCGAGAACGAGTTCCCCGGTGATGTGCCGTTCGAGCAGTATTTCGCCGAGCAGCGCCGTATCGCCGAGGAGGCCGCTGCTGCGGCAGCCGCCGAGGCGGCGGCACGCGCCGCGGCCGCAGCCGGCGTCGCCGAAGAGGAAGAGGCGGATGATCTGCAAGAGGCCGAAGATGAGTCCGCGCTCGCCGAGAGCGGGTTCTCGGTCGATGGTGCAACTGAGGCCATGCCCGCCCTCGAGGTCATTGACGGTACCGGCGTCATCGCGCCCCAGGACGTCGAGCCCGCACCCGAGGACGAGGGTGCCGCGGAGGAGCCCTCCGCCGATGAGGGCCTTCTCGAGGAGGACGTCGTCGACGAGCAGCCCGAGACCGAGTCCGACGAGGGCGCGTTCGTCGATGGCTCCGTCGAGGATTCTTTCGAGACCGAGCCGGCATTCGCCACCGAGCCCGACGACGAGTCCGAACCTGAGGTCGCGCCGGAGCCCGAACCGGAGGAGCCGAGCCTCATCAACGCGGCGGGCAACTACCGCTTCGGTGCCGAGACCGTCCGCTCGCTGGGGATGCTTCCCGATACCTGCGCGATCGAGTACGAGGTTGTTGAGCCCGAGCCTGCACCCGAACCCGAGCTCGAGCCCGAGCCGGCAACCGAGCCCGTCGATGATGGCGGCCAGGAGCCGGCGTCGGCATCGGGGGAGCCTGCGGCGGATGCGGACGGGGTCGCCGTCGCGGACGAGGGGTACGCCGGCGATGACGCGTACCTCGATGATGACGATTACGCCGTGGACGAGGCATATGAGGCCGCTACCTATCGCGAGGCATATGCCGACGAGGGGCTCGAGTTCTCGCGCCGCGGCTCGCTCATCCCCGCCACCCCTGCCGCAGGTGCCGGCCTCATGGGGACCCTGGGTACGGTGGGCGAGTCTGCCGGCCGCATCTTCTCCGATATCTTCCAGCGCGGTCGCGAGGCGATCTCGACGATAGGGGATACGGTGCGCGAGAAGCGCGCCGAGCTCGCCGAGTCTCGCGCCGCGGCGGCCGACCAGGAGTACGACGCCGCCTATGACGAGGCGCTCGACACCGACGCCGACGTCTCGGTCGACGATGGCTCCGTTGCGGCGGAAGCGCCCGCGGATGACGAGCTCGATGCCACGGCGTGCGCGCCGGCGCTCGATGCGGAGGAGGGCGGTCTCGAGGGGACCGCGGTGTTCGACCAGGATGAGTCGACCCAGGTCTACGAGTCCACCATGGTCTTCGAGGCGCAAGACGCCGATGACGGTACCGTCGCGGTGAACGAGGATGCCGCTTCCGACCGTGAGGATGAGGCTCAGGATAGCGAGACCCCTGCCGAGGTCGAGCCCGCATCCGCCGATGCGGAAGAGGGCGACGAGGCGCCCGCCGTCGACCTCGGTGCGACCGTCGCCCAGCCCGCGCTCGCCGCCGCACAGGCAGCGCAGCGCAACGATCCCGCCTCGCGACCGGTTGAGACCGTCGATACCATCATGGCGACGATCGCACCCGCGCGTCCCCAGCGCCCCACGGCGCGCCGGGCGCCGGTGGTCGTTCCCGACCCTGCGCAGCCGTCGCTCCACACGCCCTCGGCAAACAGCCGCAACTCGCTGTTCGATCTTCCCGATCCCGCGGCATCGCCGTCGGACCCCTTCGCGCCTGCTGCAGATGAGGGCGGTTTCAGCGCGCACGCCTCCGTGCCGAGCGCGCCCGCCGTCGACGCCTCCCCGGCCCCGTCCTCGCATGGGTTCACCGTCATCTCGACACCGGGTTATCAAGACGATCAGGCAGGGGCCTATGCGCAGGATGCGTACGAGGACCCCTATGCGCCCGACCAGAGCGTGTTCAGCACCATCACCGCGGATGCGCCCGTCGCCGCCGCGCCGACGCAGAAGCGGCGCCGCGGGTTGGGTAGTCTGTTCGGCCGCAAGAAGAAGGAAGAGCCCTCGATGGGCGAGTACCTGGGCCTTGGCGATGATTTCGATGCCAAGTCCTCGGGGCGCGACATCGGGTCGTGGGATAACTTCGAGGACGACTGGAAGGGCGGTGCGACGGGTGCCGCCGGCACGTCCGTCGCCGAGATGCGCGATGCCATCACCTCGCTCGGCGATGACGAGCTTTTGGGTCACGATATCTGGTTCGTCGCGACGGGTGCGTCCGAGTACGACAACGCCGGCATCCGCGCGTTCCTCCAGACGCATCGCGACAAGCTGCGCGGTGTCTTCCTTATCAACCTCGAGTGCGTCGGTGCCGGCCAGGTTGCCATGCTGTCGTCCGAGGGCGAGCGGCGCCAGCTCAAGGGCGATAAGCGCATCATGAACCTGGTGCGCCGCGTCTCGAGCGCCTTCCACAACGAGTACGGCGCGATCGACATGCCCTATGTCACAACCGATGCCCACGCTGCCATGAGCATGAGCCTGCGCTCGCTGACGCTCGCCGGTATCGACGGGCCGTGCATCGCATGCTCGCACAGCGAGGAGGACCTGCCGTATAACGTCGATGTCGACAACATCGATTTGGTCGCCGACGTGGTGACCGAGGTCATCCGCCGTTCGTAGGGGTTCGGCGACATCGGGTCTCTCAATAGGAGAAGATCGAGAAAAAGGGGACGCATCCGAATCGGCTTCGGATGCGCCCCCTGCTTTCACCCTAGAGAAGCGGACAGGCGGCACCGTCGTCAAGACGCTCCCGAGCCTCTTCGTCGATGACCGCGCCGTCAGCTCCATCGAACGCCTCGGCGAGATAGGTGATGATGTCGTCCGACTCGTACAAGGGCTTTCCGTCTATGAACAGGCAGGGAACCTGCACCTTGCCTCCCTCGCGCTTAAGGAAGTCGCGCGATCCCGGATCGACGGTGATGTCGCGCAGCGGCAGGTCGATGCCGTTTTGGTCCATATAGAGCAGAACCTTGCGGCAATAGGGGCAGGTGGGCATGATGTACAGCTCGAGTTTCTGTTCCATGAGGTTCCTTTCAACGGTCGGTGTCTCAACGGATGGCGCCATGGTGTCCGATTCGTCTCTGCTCTCTTCTTACCCGCTGCTGAGAGATCTATGTATTCGTTCGGTCGACGGGCCGTCGCGTCGGGTGTTCGCGCTTCGCGCCCGCTCGTAAAGCTGGTAGGATGATAGGGCGCGTACAAGGAGGTTCCGATGATCGACTATATCCGAGAGCATTGGCTCGTATATCTCATCGGGGCCGGTGTGGCCATCGCGCTCGGCCTCTCCGCCTCCGTGGTGGTGGGGATATGGGGGACGACGCCCTCCTCGATGCACGAGGAGGAGGTCGCCGTCGAACAGGAGCGCGCCGCGACCTCGGAAGACACCTCGTTGAACTCCATCGACAACCTCAAGCTCGACGAGCCGGCAGCCGAGGATACCTCCACCGATGCCGCGGTCGATGAATCCTCGGCTGCACAGTAGCGCTATCGGCGACGCATCAGGAACCAGCCGAAGCCCGCGATCCCCAGCGCTCCCGCCGCGAGCGCGGTGAGCTGTCCCGCAGCGAGCGGATCGCCCATGCTGCTGAGCGGCATTCCATCGGGTACGGAAGCGATCGCGACCGTTTGATCTGGATCGTCGAGGCTCTCATGCCGAGCGAGCAGCGTGCGCGTTTCTCCGCCCGAACCGTCGTCTTCAACCAGATAGAGCTGCTGGAAGGAGACGACCGAGCTGCCTCCGGCGGCATCTGCGTCCCAGGTGAAACGCATCTCGACCTGCTCCTCGGTTGATTCGGGAAGAAACGAGATAGTCTGCGTGATCTCCTTCCCATTCGCATCGCGAACCGCTTCACCGTCATCAGCGCTCACCAGACGTCCCACAAGCTCGTGTTTCGCATCGGGTTCGAGCTGTGTGATGGTTACGGTGTCGATGAGCTCGATGGTTCCGGCATCGACCGTCTTCTCCCCGTTCACATCGGCAAGCAGGGTGTCCAAGACGGGGATGCGCGGGACGGGCTGTTGCGTCACACGGTCGCGATCGACCGCCTCCAAACGCTCATGCTCCTCAAGATTGCCTCCGTTGCGGTAGAGCTCGAGGGTGGCGTGGTTTTCCAGGGGGGCTCCGGCATCGTAGGCGTCGCTTGCCCGCATATGGAGGATGAGCGGTCGGTAGTCCGTTTCGGCTTCGGTATCCTCCGCGGTCCCGGCGATCAGGTCATCGTGCTCGTCCTTCAAGTCGGGGCGGTCCCAGCTGTCTGGGCGCGTGGTGAAGCCCGCCTCAACCCTGCCGTATTCCAGGCGTACGCCGCGGACCAGCTGGTCCTCCGCGAGGCCGAGGTCGGTGACATCGAGCCGTATCGCCTCGTCAACGGGAACATCGGCGGCCCAGAGACGCCATCCGGTGTAACCGACCGCGCGTCCGTCGTCACCCAACCTGCCCTCGGTCGCGGGGTGGTCGAGCCAGGGGTTCACGTGCCCATCGGAGCGCGTGGCGTTCGCACGGTCCCCTTCGTATTCTTCTACGGCGTCGCCCGTGGTGTACCAGACGTTCATCAGCCCGTCGTGATCGCCGGCGGCAATCGGTATCGTGATCGCCTCGAGCACCGAGATGCCCGTGGACCCCGCGTCGAGCATATCGGTTACCGTGAACTCATCCACCCAGGTGGTCGCCGTCGACTGGAAGTCGACGGTATAGCGATAGCGCCCATCCTCGCCGGCAACCGCTTCGGCGCGGTTGGCACCCCCGTCTGCGACCAGGGCGTCCGCATCCACATAGGAGGCGACCGGGTCCGCGACCTCCTGCCGTTTATCCAGGCGTCCGGAAACCTCGATCGGCTCATCGCACATGCGGACATGCTGCACCTCTTCCGTCGCAGCCACGGTAAAGGTGACCGTATCGGCGAGGTCGTGTTCGCGCGGCGAACCTGTTTCCACCAGCTGGTAGGTTCCGGGGGCCAGGCACTCCAGAAGATGCGTCTCATCGGTGGTCGTCCAGCTGGCGATGGTCTCACCGGCGCTGTCCACGACGGCGAGTTCGGCGCCGGGAAGGAGCTCCTCGCTCACAGCATCGTATTTACCGATCTCGATCTTGGTGAAATCGTTTTCAACCGCGATCACGTGCGTCGCCTCGCCCTCGGTGAGTCCGTCTTCGGATATCTCGAAGGTGCGGAGCGCCGGATCGGCAAGGTACCCCGCGGGCGCCGCCGTCTCCTCCAATCGATAGGTTCCCGCCTCGAGATGGAGCCAGGTTGCACGCCCGGCATCGTCGGTCTTCGCCTCATGGCTCGTCATCCCTGGCAGCAGCAGGTGACTCTTCCAGGTGATCACGGCGTCGCGTACCGTCGCGAAGCGCACGGAGCCATCGCCGAGCGCCACGGTATCGAGCTCAACCCCATCGACGATGACGGTCCAGGTTCCCAGGGGGATATCGCTGGCCCGATGTACCGATTCCTCCTCGTGATAGGCGAGTTTGATGCGCTCGCGCTCCAAGTCGAGCTGGTCGATGGAAAGCGATGCGCCCAGACCGAGGAACCCCTCGCTCCACGCGATCTGGTAATGGCTGCCTGCCGCTACATCGAGCACCGCGTCGTTATCCGAGCCGTCGGCTACGAGGTCCGATGCGACGGAGACCTCGACCGGCGCTCCGCTATCGTCGATAAGCGAGAGGGCGTAGGGTCCCGGATCGAGGCTCGATGCGTCTGCGCCTAACAAGAAGGTGCCGTTGGTTCCGGTCGCGGTGAGGGACCAGCCGGCGGGCAGGCTCGCCGCTGCAGTCGCATGCAGCGCCTCGCGTGCGAGAACGACCTCGGTCGCGGCGTCGCCCGCGCGGATCGCGACCGCGGCCTTCCCGGCGTCGGCGTCGAGCGCTATCTCATCCGCAGTGCTCCATATCTCGAAGACCGCTCCCGCCAAGGGCTTACCGATGCCTGCCGCGCGCTTGTCCACCGCCACTTGGGTCGGTGCGTTCTTGATACCCACCTCCGCTTCGACCAAGGCGACGTCGGCATTGATGTAGCTCACGGTGAAGGTATGCGGCGTCTCGTCGATGACGTGCCCCGCGGGTGCTTGCGTCTCGATGAAGGCGTAGGTTGCCTCGCCCGAACCAAGATACAGCCCCTCGACCGCGGCGACCCCTGCGTCATCGGTCTGGACATGCGCCACGACTTCACCTGCCACGGCACGCACGGTCCCGTCTGGGCTCACGACGTCGTGTTGTGCCACGACGTCGAACGAGGCGCCCGCGAGTCCGGGACAGGAATCGCCTGCATGCGCGCATGACTTTCGGAGCGTCGCCTTGCCGCGGGCCTGGTTATCGGGGAAGCTCACCACGGTGATCGGGTGGGTGTGGGGGCTGTCGGAAATATGCACCAGAACGTCTTCGCCGGCAAGCAGGTAGGGCGGCGCCGCGGCGACCTCGCGCAGATAGTAGGTTCCCGGAAGCAGGCGCTCGGGAAGCGTCACGGTGCCTGTCTCATCGGTGGTGAATTGCGAGATCTCCTGCGGAACGGGATACCACACGTTTTGCGTCACCGGGCGCTTGTTCTCGTCAAGCACCTGGAAGGTGAACCCGGCGAGGGCGATGGGCAGACCGGTTTCGGCATCGGTCTTCACCACCTGGATGCGGCTTCCCACGAAATCGTTGTCGACGATGTAGTGCAGGCAGATTCCGTCGATCATGTCGGTGGGCTCGATCTGCCAGTCGGGCGCGGGCTGGAAGCCCGGGGGTGTGGTCGACGCGACCTCGCGCACCGTGTAGCCCTTGCTGTCATAGGGGAGCGCTCCCTTGACACCCGCTGGCCTCGTGCCCAGTCCGTACCATTCCCCCACGGTCGTCGCACGACCCGCATCGTCGGTGGTGAGCGTCGCCACGACCTCGTTCGTCGAGTTCGCGATGATTTGGAACTGAACCCCCGATGCGGGCTTCTGAAGTCCCGAGCCGTCTCCTCCCTGTTCCAGATATTTGACCAGGTCAAGGTCGAAGGCCATGACGTCCTCGGCGAACGACCCGGTCGCCTTCAGCTTGAAGACGGCCTCGTCCCCCAGCTGATCTGCCGTCACCCGATAGGCGTATCTGGTTGGATCGAGCTTGTAGCCGTGGGGAGGTTCGATCTCGACAAGTTCGATGGCACCCAGGGGAAGACCTTCCATCCGTGCCCGACCATCGGCGTCGGTGGCGATCTGGTGGACGCGACCCACCGCATCGGTCACCTGGTACACTGCGCCGGCGAGCGATGTGCCGCGCTGCGCGCCCGCGCCCGTCGCCGAATCGCGCTTTTGAAGCTCGATCTGGACCGTTCCCGGTTCATCCTCAAGGGCGACCTCGGTGCCCGAACCGCTGTTGAAGGGCATGTGGTCGGGGTTTCGCGTGAAACCCTTCGGCGGGGCGACCTCCAGAGCGTAGTAGTCGGTATCGCGTTTGAGCTTGATCGATGCCATGCCGTCGCCGTCGGTGGTGACGGTGCCCATGAGGGCGTTGTCCGCAGCGCGATAGATCTCGTAGACCGCGCCGGAGAGGGCGTATTCTGCGTTGTCGTCGGTCAGCTCGGGCTTGGCGGACCCCTTCTCAAGCTCCACGGTGACCTTCGGGTCATAGCGGTAGGTGACGAGCGTCTGCGAGGGGCCCGCCTGCCCGCCGTTCGCGTTCTGGCCGGTCTCGATCATATAGATGTCGAACTCATCCTCACCCGGTATCTCGTTCGCGCGCGCCTCCCATTGGGACAGGATGTACGGTTGGCCCGTGGCGTCGCCTTTAAAGTAGAAGCCCAGGAAGGTGGGGGAGAACCATTGCTTGAAGGCCTCGTCGGCAAGGGCGAGGGCGCGCTCCCCATCATGCCACATGCGGTCGGCGATCATCACGTGCGTGTAGGCCTGGTACTCGGCGTCGGTGATCTCGCTGCCGTCCCAGTCCGTCTGCGGCCACATGCTGCGGTCGAACCCTGGCCCGCCGTATCCGAACCAGAGGATCACCCGCAGATGCCAGGGTTCGTATGCCGTGTTCGACGCGGGAAATCGGATCGAGCACTTCTGATACCATCCCGACTTGGGCGTCCATGCCGTGGGGTTCGAGCAGTAACCGACTCTTCCTTCAATTTGGAAGTGGTTCGTAAACGCTTTGCCGCCATAGTAGATATCGTGACCCGTCTCCACATAGACGGGCTCCCCTTCGGTGATAGCGGCGGCCTGATGCGTCACGGCTGCCACCCCGAGCGCGGCGGCCACGGCGATGAGCACGCCGAGCACGGCGTTGCGTCGCCTTGCGAAGAACGTTTCCAGGGATGAGAAGACGGTTCCGATGCGCATGATGCTTCCTCTCGTCGAAGGGAGGGGAAGCGTAGCGCCGCGCGCGGGGCGGCGATTCGAATCTTTCTGACAGATATCTGACCGTAATTCGGATGGTTTCGGAACGCCGGTAAGAGCCCGACGTCATCGGGCATGGGATTACGCGACACCGTGTGCGCGAAACGGAGAATGCGGCTCATGTCTCCATCGCGAAACCACGTGCCGCACGAATTTGAAAAACAGCGAAAATGGGTGTTGACTTGGCTTCGAGGAGCGGGGTATCATCTTCGAGTGCGATGGACCTGTAGCTCAGTTGGTTAGAGCGTCCGGCTGATAACCGGGAGGTCACAAGTTCGAATCTTGTCAGGTCCACCATTCTTTCGCAATAAACACCCCAGCGAGAGCCGAGTCGCCGCTGGGGTGTTTATT
>CASFIQ010000007.1 GCA_949294785.1 uncultured Collinsella sp. | reverse complement strand
GTTCTCAGGTGTCTGCGACGGCCTCTTCGGTATCGGCGGCCCGCTTATGGTGCTCTTCTTCCTTTCGCGCACCGACACGCAGGAGGACTACCTGGCGAACATCCAGCTCTTCTTCACGGTGAACGTGTTCGTGAACCTCATCCTGCGCGCGGTGAACGGCGTGCTCACCGTGAACCTGGCTCCCATGTGCGCGCTTGGTGCGGTGTTTCTCATCATCGGGCTTCAGATCGCGAACCGCCTGCTGGGTCGCTTGAATCGCGAGGTCGTGCTCAAGCTCACCTATGCGGCGATCGCGCTGTGCGGCATCACGAACGTTTTGTGATCGCTTCGTTGCAGGGATTTCCGGTTAGCATGTGCGTCCGCCGGGCAGGCAACGGCATAATCGCCGGCGGGCGCCGATAGGCCCCATGGGGGCAGAAGGGACGTGCCATATGGGTTTCAAAGAGGGTTTTCTGTGGGGCGGCGCGACGGCGGCCAACCAGCTGGAGGGCGCGTGGGATGTCGACGGACGCGGACCGTCGACCGATGACGTGGCGACGGGTGGTTCGGCGACGGCCCCGCGCTATCTCACCTATCGCATGCCGGACGGCACGGTGGGGAAGGGCGGTCTGTTCTCGCTTGACGAGATCCCCTCCGAGGCCGAGTTCTGCTGCGTGGAAGGTGAGTACTACCCAAACCACGAGGGTATCGACTTCTACCACCGCTATGAGGAGGACATCCAGCTCTTCGCCGAGATGGGCTTCAAGGCATTCCGCATGTCCATCGCGTGGAGCCGCATCTTCCCGGCCGGCGACGAGCTCGAGCCCAACGAGGCGGGGCTGGCCTTCTACGACCGCGTCTTCGATTGCCTGATCGCGCACGGGATCGAGCCCGTGGTGACCATCAGCCACTACGAGACGCCGCTTGGCCTGGTGAACAAGTGGGGCGCCTGGCGCGATCGCCGTACCATCGATTGCTTCTGCCGCTATGCGGAGACGGTGTTTCGCCGCTACCGCGACAAGGTGAAGTACTGGATGACGTTCAACGAGATCAACTGCATGAATATCAACGGCTGGATAGGCGCCGGCGTCGCCTCTGGCGATCCTCGCGTGACCCTGCCTGCCGCGCATAACCAGTTGGTAGCCGCGGCGCGCGCGGTGCGCATGGGGCACGAGATCAATCCGGATTTCCAGATCGGCTGCATGGTCACGTTCAGCCAGGGTATGGTCTACCCGTACTGCTGCGATCCTGCCGACGTCCACGCCGCCTGGGAGCTCGCTGCGCGCTGCTACTTCTTCCTAGATGTTCAGTGCCGCGGTTACTATCCCAGCTACCAGCTCAAATACTACGAGCACGAGGGCATCCACGTGGATATCACCGACGAGGACCGCGCCGACCTGGCGGCGGGCACCGTGGATTACATCGGCTTCAGCTATTACCGTTCCTGCGTGGCGACCACGCACGACGACGTGCCGTTGGTCGCCCCCGACTCGCCGATGGCGAAGGTGCTGGGCGTGAAGAACCCCTACCTGGGAACCACCGACTGGGGCTGGACCATCGACCCCCTGGGCCTGCGCAACGCGCTCGACGTGCTCTACGACCGCTACCAGATGCCGCTCTTCGTGGTGGAGAATGGCTTCGGTGCGATCGACGAGGTGGGGCCAGACGGTATCGTCGCCGACGATGCCCGCATCGCCTACATGCGCGCTCATATCGAGGCGATGCGCGATGCGGTGGACGAGGACGGCGTGGACCTCATGGGCTACACCATGTGGGGGCCGATCGATCTGGTCAGCGCGTCCACGGGAGAGATGCGCAAGCGGTACGGGTTCATCTACGTGGACAAGCATGATGACGGCACGGGCACGCTCGCGCGCAGCCGCAAGAAGAGCTTCGGCTGGTACCGGCATGTGATCGAGACGAACGGTGCCGAGCTGTAGGTCTGCATCGCGCGCTGAGCTATAGGTCCGCATCGCCCCGGGCAGCACGCCTCGATCGCGGCCCCGCTTCCCGCTTCGCGTGGGATGCGGGGCCGCTTCATCCTCCCCCTCGGGGCCTTCGAACCCCAAGTGCCGTACAATGGTTGCGCAATGCGCCGCCGCGAGCGGCGTCGGTATTCCATTCGAGCGACGCACCTTCGTGCGCGTTTTGGATGAGATGAGGGAAGCGGGGCGGAAATGAGTAGGGCTGACCAGCAGTTCGTGAGGATGTGCCGGGATATCCTGGACCACGGCACCACCACCGAGGGCGAGAAGGTGCGCCCGCGCTGGGAGGACGGCACGCCCGCCTACACCATCAAGAACTTCGGCGTCACGGCCCGCTACGACCTGCGCGAGGAGTTCCCCGCGCTCACGCTTCGCCGCACCGCGCTCAGATCCGCCATGGACGAGATCTTGTGGATCTACCAGAAGAAGTCGAACAACATCCACGACCTCAACAGCCACATCTGGGACGAGTGGGCGGACGAGACCGGCTCGATCGGCAAGGCCTACGGCTACCAGATCGCGCAGAAGAGCCA
>CASFIQ010000006.1 GCA_949294785.1 uncultured Collinsella sp. | reverse complement strand
TCGAGCGACTCGCCGCGCTCCGCCTCGCGACGGCGTGCCTTGGAACTCGCCGGCACCACGCGCACCGAGGTGGCCGCGGGGCGCGCCGGCTTGGCCGACGTGGCTCCCTTGCGGGTCATACCCGTGTACTCATGGTTCTGGGTTCGCTTGTTGGTTGCGCTGCGGGTGCTCACTTACGCGTTCTCCTTCATGCTCTTGAACTCGGTGGCGGTGATGATCTGGTAGGCCTCGCGATACCGCGCCGAGGTTCCCTCGATGACCTCCGCCGGCAGATGCGGCGCCTCGCCCGAAAAGTCCCAGTTGGCCTTCAGCCAGTCGCGCACGTACTGCTTGTCGTAGCTGGGCTGGACCTTGCCCTCCTCGTAGGAATCCGCCGGCCAGAAGCGGCTGGAATCAGGCGTCAGGCACTCGTCGATCAGGGTCACCTTGCCGTCGATGATGCCGAACTCGAACTTGGTGTCGGCGATGATGATGCCGCGGGTCGCCGCGTACTCGGCGGCGGCGGTGTAGATCTTGAGGGAGAGGTCGCGCAGCTGCTCGGCGGCGTCCGCGCCCACGATCTCCACGCAGCGGTCGAACGAGATGTTCTCGTCGTGGTCGCCGATCGCGGCCTTGGTGCTGGGGGTGAAGATGGGCTCGGGCAGTTTCGAGGCCTCGGTGAGGCCGGCGGGCAGGTGTATGCCGCACACGGTGCCGTCCTCGTCGTAGGTCTTCTTGCCCGACCCGGTCAGGTAGCCGCGGACGATGCACTCGATGGGCAGGGTCTCGGCGCAGCGCACGAGCATGGAGCGGCCGGCCAGGTAATCGCGGTACTCGGCGAACTCCGCCGGGAAGTCGGCGACATCGATGGAGACCAGGTGGTTCGGCACGAGGTCCTGGAACTTGTCGAACCAGAACGCCGAGATGCGATTGAGCACCTCGCCCTTGTAAGGGATCTCGTCAGGCAGGATGTAATCGAATGCCGAGATGCGGTCGGTGGCGACCATGAGCAGGTTGTCCCCTGCCTGGTAGATGTCACGAACCTTGCCACGGGAATCCGGGCGGCGCTCCAGCTGGGTCACGGCGGTCAACTCCTTCATCAGGATGTGCAGAGCTTCGGTCGCCCGATATGACCGGGGTCCGCCTGCGGGCATCGCCGGAACCGTCGGAGCGACCTAATCCACCATTGTAGATGAAGGCGTCTCGGGCGTGTGCTCGCGCGGGAGATGAATCGTAAACGTCGTACCTTTTCCAAGTTCGGAGTCGACGGAGATATAGCCCTGATGGCGCTCGACGATCTGCTTGGTGAGCGCCAGGCCCACGCCGAGACCGCCCGCCTCGCGGGCACGGCTGGCGTCGGCGCGCCAGAACCTGCTGAAGATGCGCGACAGGTCCTCCTTCGCGATACCGATGCCCGTGTCCGAAACCGCGACGGAGACCTCCTTGCGGTCCGCGGCGACCGAGACCACGACCCAGCCGCCCTCCGGCGTATAGCGCATGGCGTTTGACATGATGTTGATGATCGCCTGGGTGACCATATCGGGGTCGCATTCGCAGGTCGCATCCCGCCCCTGCGTCTCGTCGGTGAAGCGCAGGCGCAGGTCGCGGTCGTGGAAGAGCTGGTGCTGGCCCGTCACGATGCGCTGCACGAACGGCACCATATCGACCTCCTCCACGTTCATGGGGGTGGTCTTCGTCTCCATGCGCGAGAGGTCGAGCATCTGCTGGACCAGGCGCGCCAGGCGCCTCGTCTCGGAGGCGACGGTCTCCAGATGCTCCTCGTCAGCGGGCATCACGCCGTCTTGCATGGCCTCGACCGTGGCGAGCATGCCCATAAGCGGGGTGCGCAGCTCGTGCGCCACATCGGAGGTGATCCGCTTCTCATGCTTCAGGTCGCGCTCGAGCGAGGTCGCCATCTCGTCGAAGGTCTCGCCCAGACGGTCGATCTCGTCATCGCCCACCAGGCCCGTGCGCGCCGACCAGTCGCCGTCGCGCAGCTGCTTGGCGGTGCGGGTGATCTTGCGGATGGGGTTGGTGAGCATGCGCGAGAAGATATAGCCCGCCACAAGCGAGATGCACACCGCGATGACCGCGGCGAGCGTCATGGCGTTGAAGGTGCGCTCGCGGAAGGCGTTGTCGGCGTTGGAGAGCAGCACGTCGGAACCGAGCACCCAGATGCGCACGGTACCGACGGTCTCGCCCGACGAGGTCACCACCGGTTCGGTCACCGAGGCGGCGGCGTCGGTGGGGGCGGTCGAGGTGAAACTGTGCGACCGATGCGGCCGCGCATCGTCGGAGCCCATGGGGACGTTCACCGGGGCGGGGGCGGCATCGTCGCCGGCAGCATCCTGCGCCCCGTCATCGTCCTCATCCTGCTCCGATGCGTCGCCAGCCTCCGCGCCGGCGTCAGCGGAATCCTCGGTACTGCCATCGGAAGCATCGGCGTCCTCTTCCCGGTCGCCGTCGACGTCGGCGACCAGCGCCGCGGCGGGCCAGGTGTCATCGTAGAGGATCGTGCCCTCGGCATCGCTCACCTGAAGACCGATATCGCTCGAGAGGGTGTCGTCCGCGATCGAGGACAGAAACGCCGTGGACCACTCGCCATCCTCCTCATAGGCCTCGGCAAGCCTCAGCGCGGCGGATTTGGCGATATCCTCCATGTTGTTGCGGGTGTAGTCGGAGAAGACCCCGCTCCACACGACGGTGACCACGCCCACCAGGATAAGGACGGACATAAGCGAGGTGAGGGCGAAGGTCGCCGCCATGCGCGTGCCGTAGCTCAACCCCGACCTGCTGCTGTGACGCGGCGTGTTCCAGCTCGCGCGCCCCCCTTGGTCGGAGGACGCACGATGCTTCTTCTTACCGATCTCGAACCGCTCTGACGCCATGATACGCGCCGACTACTTGTCGCTCGCGCCCTCTGAGGCGTTCTCCTCGGGCTTGTACGCCTCGAAGCGGTAGCCCACGCCGTGCACCGTGAAGAGCCACTTGGGATGGCGCGGGTCGTCGCCCAGCTTGGCACGGAGGTTCTTGACGTGGCTGTCGATGGTGCGCTCGTATCCCTCGAAGTCGTACCCGAGGACCTTTTCGACAAGCTCCATGCGGTTGTACACGCGACCCGGATGGCGGGCGAGCGTGGCGAGGAGCTTGAACTCCGATGCGGTGAGGTCGACGTTCTTGCCGTCCACCAGGATCTTGTGGCCCGAGATATCGATGACCAGGTCACCGAAATCGAGGACCTCGACCTGCGGTTCGGCGTGCGCACGGCGGAAGATCGCACGCACGCGGGCGACGAGCTCGCGCGGGGAGAAGGGCTTGACGATGTAGTCGTCGGCGCCCAGCTCGAACCCGATGATGCGGTCCTCGACCTCGCCCTTCGCCGTCAACATGATGATCGGCACGACGGAGTTCTTGTCGCGGATGAAGCGGCACACGCGCTCGCCCGAGAGCTTCGGGAGCATGAGGTCCAAGATGACGAGGTCGAAGTTGTGCTTCTCGAACTCCTCGACCGCAGCCTGGCCATCGCCCACGCCCACGACCCAGTAGCCCTCGCGGTCAAGATAGGCCGCGACGGCGTCACGGATTGCCTTCTCGTCTTCCACCAGCAAAATGCGCTTCGCGTCTGAAGCCATGGCAAGGCCTCCTCGTCTCCCGCGGAATGATCCCGTCTATTGTAGCGCAAGCACCGCCCCCTCCCCCGCGCGAGACCGACGAGCGGCAACGCCGCAGATAGAAGCCGAACAAGGCGGGACGGGCGCCAGAACGCTTCTCCCATTATGCCCAATCCGCTCCGCGTTCATTAAGCACGGGTCGCGGGCGGGTGCGCGGGACCTTGGAAACCGGACGGAAACAGCCCGCGCACCGATTCCGCACCGCGCACGACGCCCAGCCCTTCTCTCAGGTAGATGGGCAGGTTCGTCAGCTAGAGGCTGAAAACGCGGGCGGTCACGCTCTCGGGGACACCCTGGGCGTTGCGCACCGTGGCGAAGGTGAGGAAGAGCTCCGTCGAACCCTCGCTTGCCGGCCAGTCGCCGTAATCCACGGTCCGATCCGGTCCGCGCAGCGTGGCATAGGTCATCGCCTGGGTATCAACCACGAAGTGAGACGACTGCGCCTTGACCAGGTACCGGGTTCCGCGCCCCGCCACGCAGGCAAGCGGCTCGCGGCGCACGTAGACGTAGGGCCCGCCCTCGCGGCCGATGAAGGTGCCCATGTTACCCAGGCTGCCGCGCCCCTCGTACGAGGCCTCGATGGAGAAGACGAAGGTCTCGTTCATGTACACCGCCTCGAAGGGCGCCACGCTCGCGGGGAGCACCAGCTGGTCGCGCTGGGGCCGGTCCTCGTCGGCGATGTCGACCGCGGTGATTCCGTAATAGACGCCCTCGTCGTCCAGCACGCGCGGGGCGATGGTCAGGATGCCGTCGGATACATGGGGCGATGTCGCGAAGCGCCCATGCGAGGTCCAGATCTCGGTCCCCTCGTCGTCCCCCAGCCTCCACAGGTAGCAATGCGAGTCCTCAGCAGAACTCCCGCCCGTCGCGAGCGGCATGCGCTGCCAGATGACGCACGGCCCCCAGGTGGTGAAGCGCGGCGGCTCCCAATCGATATTGCCCTCGTCGAGCTGGACGGCCTCCCCGGTAAGCGCCCCGTCCGCGAATCCCTGCGCCAGCAGCACCCAGGCGCGGTCGTTGTAGTGAATCTCGACCCAAGCGAAAACCTCATCCGAGCCGCGTACGTCGAAGAAATCCCATGCGGCGCCGCGGGTCGGGGTGGCGACGAGTGTGTTGAGCGCGCCGCTCATAAGGCTCAGGCAACCCAGCGAGTTGACCGCCTGCGAAGACGCCGGGGTCAGCATCGCGGCGGCCCAGGAGCCCCCCACATGGTGCAGGACCGTCCCCAGCGGGAGCGACCAGGTGGATACCGGCTCGTAGGGGCTCTCCGCCTCGGTGTAGTCCCCGTCGAGCACACCCACGATCTGGGACTCGTCGGTCACGACCTGCGGCTCGCCGGTCGTCGCCCCTTCGTTCGAGGAGCAGGAGGTGAGGCTGATCGCGGCGATACCGCCCGCCGCGGCCACGCTCCCGGCAACGAAGGCGCGCCGCGTGAAGCCCTTGCGGGCAGCGGGCGCCTCACGGGAGCGGCGCTTCCCGGGGAATGGGAGGCGCATCATGCGCGGGCTTTCGCCTGGGCGGCGTCGAGGGCGCGGCACAGCTGGTCGGCGCAGGAGGTCGGCTTCATGCCGCAGGTGTTCCCGCGCAGGATATCGGTGACCTCGGCGACGGGCCGTCCGGTCACGAGCTTGGAAATCGCCTTGAGGTTGCCCTTGCAGCCCCCGATGAACGAGCAGCCCTCGATCGTCGTTCCGGAATCGTCCAGATCGACGTGGATGTTCTTCGCGCAGACGCCCGAAGGCGTGAAGTCGAGCGAGATCATAGGTACCCCTTTCCCTTTGCCTGGCCACCATTATCCCCGTTTTGCAGGCGATAAAACCGGTGACCCAATTCTCAAATCAGCTTGCAAGAAGCTTGTCGGTGAGCGCGCTTCGAGTAAAAGCGCTGGTACTTATACCCTGCTGTTCCGCACGCCGCTCGATCGCTAACTTCAAACCCAGAGGCACTTTAACTGAGATCACCGCAGTTCCCTCCGTGGACAGCGGTGGACGGCCGTGTACAACCTGACCGACGGTATGCTCTCCCTCGGGAAAGCTTCCCGATTCGTAGGCGTCGCACCACTGGGCGATCATCTCCTCGGTTATCTCCTGACCATCAGGGGTTTTCCATGTCCTACTCATCGCGACCTCCTCTCCGTCTTTCGTATCTCATCCTTAAATATCTTCTGCACCGGACTGTTCGCATGGATGATGAGCCACCCCGATATCGTCTCAACGGCAATGAGCTCTATGTCTCTGCCGTCGGGCAGCCATCCAACGAGCAGCCAGCGAGGTGGTTCCTGTTTGCCTTGGCGCTGGATGCTCTTGGTGACCGCCTTCCAGGCAGCCAGAACCTCCTCGCGTCTCAAATGCTTGAGCGCATTCGGATGAATCTCAGGCTCCATAACACCTCTTCCGATTTTCGTCATACCTTTAGTATACCCTGTTTTTCATTGCTCACCCGGCAGCCATCACCCAAGTCGCGCAGCTCGCCCTGTTTTCAAACAAAACGGGCGGAGGGACCTGGATCCCTCCGCCCGCGCATCAAGCACAACGCGCTATCTGGTCGGCGACGCCGCCTTACTCCTGGGTGGTCGAGGCCTCGAACAGGTCGGGCGTGGTCCAGCCATCAGGCACCGCGCCCTCCTTGCCGTAGCCGAGGTCCTGAACGTGCCAGCCCTCGGGCACGCCGCCCTCGCCCTCCCAGGCACCGACCTGGTGGCAGGTGGCGCAGGTGAAGACGCTCTGGTCATGCATGCGGTGGCAGGAGTTGCACTGCTGCACGCCATGGTAATCGCTGTGCGGGTCGAACGGCGAGTCGGCGGTGGAGGACTCGCTCGCACCGGGCATCACGCCGGCGCCGGAGTGGCAACCGCTCTGCAGGCAGAACTGGTTGGAGTAGGACTCCTTGGCGAGCGGGGTGCTGTAGTTGCCGGAAAGCTGGGAGCCGATCTGGCTGCCCATCTGCGACAGGGTCTGCTCATGGCAGCCCAGGCACTGGCCCTCGACCACGCCGGAGTGGGCGTAGGCGAGCGACTCGGTGTCGTTCACGAACGAATCGTAGTACTTGCCCATGGTGCTGTGGCACATGGAGTCGCAGTACTCGGGCGTGGCGCGCCAAGCCCAGCCCGCGACGCCCAGCACCGTGACGACCACCACGGCGGCGATCACGATCGGAAGGCGCTTCGCCTTCCAGTTGGACTTCTTCTTCTCAGCCATTGCTGTCTCCTCTCAGAAGCTTAGGCGAGCGCCGGGTTGTTGCCGCAGTAGTCGGCAAGGCAGCCAGCGTAGGTGCGGGTACGGTCATCGAACTTGGCGCCGCCCTCGGTGAGCAGGCCGAGCTCCTCGAGGTCGGCGGCGACGTCGTCGAGGCCGAGGTCCTCCAGGCACTCCTTGGTCGGGCAACCGAGCTTCTCGTCCCAACCGAAGCGCTTGTACATCATGGTGAGGGCGGTCTGGAAGTCTTCCTTCTCCATCTTATCGGTACCCGGGGTGAAGGGCTCGATATCCGGATCCTTGGTGAAGGGCCACTCGGTGATGACGTCATGCACGTTGCGGAAGTCGTTGCAGCCCATGTTGCCGTCGGCGTCGCGCATGCCGCGCGCGGTGTTGGCGCGCTGGAGGGTCATGACGCGCTCGGCGGCCTTGTACAGGTCGTCGATGGTGACCTCCTGGCCGGTGACCGCGGTGTAGAACTGCGCCTCGAGGTCGAGGTCGCCGCGGTAGCTGCGCTCCTTGGCGGGCGCCATGGCCATCGGCCACACCCAGTTGCAGAGCGTCAGGCAGTCATGCAGGACATCGGTGACGATGGACCACCAGGCGAACTCGGCCTTGTACTCGTTCATCGGCGTGTAGTTCTTGTTGTCGTCGATCGCGGAGGCGTCGCCCCACATCTCCGCCGCCATCTCCTGCTTGAGCTCGAACGGCAGGCCGCAACCCTGGAAGTTGACCGCGGAGTGGATCATGTCGTCGCGGTTGAAGACCATGTTGTAGAGGGCGCCCACCTGTGCGAAGCACTCGTGCGCGTGGTGGACGGGCCAACCGCGGTAGTTGATCAGCGTCGAGGCGGTCGTATCGAACCACTCCATGTGGTTCCATTCCTTGCACCAGACGATGGGGCCGTGACCCAGAAGCGCGATGGGCTTGTTCTCGACGTCGTTGGAGGAGATGTCCACCAGGATCTTGATGAACGAGGTCGGGTTGCCGTCGTTCATGATGGCGTCGAAGTTGTACTCGGCCATCTGCTCGGCCGGCACGTGCTCGGCGAGGATGCCCTTGGCATAGGTCCAGGCGATGTCGCGGTAGAGCTGCGCGTAGTTGCACCACAGGCCCAGGTCGTCCACGGTGGCGGAGATGAGCTGGTCGTAGAAGACGGAGACGTCGGTCTTGCCGCCCTCATCATTCGTGATGCCCTGAGCCTTCATGCTGGGCTGCATGTACGTGGAGAACGGGAAGTTCGGCACGCAGGTGTTGCCCGAAGAGGCGTACCCGGTGGCGTCGAGGACGCGGGGATCGCGCACCATCGAGTAGCAGCGCACGGGGCAGCCGTGGCAGCCGGCCATCTTGACGGTGTACTTCTCGGCCTCGGGGCCCATGTCCTTGGTGGACTTCATGCAGCGGTAGCCCATGGTGTTGGGCTCGAAGGGCTTGGGCTCGCCGGTCTCGATGGGGCCGCCCTCGGCGAGCGCCCAGTAGAGGCCCTTCTTGGCGGTCCAACGCGAACCGGCATCGTAGT
>CASFIQ010000005.1 GCA_949294785.1 uncultured Collinsella sp. | reverse complement strand
GTACGGCGCCTGGCGCAGCCGCACGCTCATCGACCTCTACAAGCGGCTCGTGACGGTGCTCTTCAACCGCTACCGCGGCCTCGTGCGCTGGTGGATCACGTTCAACGAGATGAACATGATCTTGCACCGTCCCTTCATGGGCGCCGGCATCGTGCTCGAGCCCGACGAGAACCCCCGCGAAGCGGAGTACCGCGCCGCGCACAACGAGCTCGTGGCGAGCGCCTGGGCCACCAAGATCGCCCACGAGGTCGACCCCGAGAACAAGGTGGGCTGCATGCTCGCCGCGGGAAGCTACTACCCCTACTCCTGCCGTCCCGAGGACGTCCGCGCCGCGCAGCTCAAGAACCAGGAGGACTTCTTCTTCGTGGACGTGCAGGCGCGCGGCCGCTATCCCGGCTACGCCCTCAGGATGCTCGAGCGCGAGGGCATCGACGTGGGCATGACCGCCGAGGACGAGCGCATCCTCGCCGAGAACACCGTCGACTTCGTCTCGTTCAGCTACTACTCCTCGCGCTGCGCCGCGGGCGACCCCGACTCCGTGGGCGGCATCGCCGAGGGGAACGCCTTCGCCGGCGTGGAGAACCCCTACGTGCGCAAGAGCGACTGGGGCTGGGTCATCGACCCGCTGGGCTTCCGCATCACGATCAACGACCTCTGGGACCGCTACCAGAAGCCGCTCTTCGTGGTCGAGAACGGCCTCGGCGCCCATGACGAGGTGCTCCCCGACGGCACGATCGAGGACGACTACCGCATCGCCTACCTGCGCGAGCACATCGAGGCCATGCGCGACGCCATCGAGCAGGACGGCGTCGAGATGCTCGGCTACACCACCTGGGGGCCAATCGACCTCGTGAGCGCAGGCTCCGGCGAGATGGAGAAGCGCTACGGCTTCATCTACGTCGACCGCGACAACCTGGGGCGCGGCACGCTCGAGCGCAGGCGCAAGAAGAGCTTCCACTGGTACCGACAGGTCATCGCCACCAACGGAGGCGACCTGGGCTAGCCGCCCGGGCAACATCCCTAAGGAGAGACTCATGGCCGGAAAGTACGACGATCTGGCCAGGTCCATACTCGAGAGCGTGGGCGGCGCCGAGAACGTCACGAGCGTCGCGCACTGCATCACGCGCGTGCGCTTCAAGCTCAAGGACGAGTCGCGCGCCAACACGCCCAAGATCGAGGCCCTGAAGGGCGTCATCCAGGTCATCCAGGCCAACGGCCAGTACCAGGTGGTCGTGGGCAACATCGTGGAGGACGTCTACGACGCGGTCCTGGAGGCCGGCGGGCTTGCGGGCGGCGGCAGCGCCGCCGAGGACGAGCCTGAGGGCGAGAAGACCGTGGCGTCGGTCATCATCGACCTCATCTCGGGCATCTTCCAGCCCATCCTGGGACCGCTCGCCGCCGCGGGCATCATGAAGGGGCTTCTCGCCCTCTTCACCTACTTCGTCCCGGACTTTGCCAACGACGGCCTCTACACGCTGCTCTACACCGTGGCGGACGGCTTCTTCTACTTCCTCCCCGTCGCCCTGGCGTTCAGCGCCGCGCGCAAGTTCCGCATGAACGAGTTCACCGGCGTGGCGATAGGCGTGGCGCTCGTCTACCCGACGATGGTCGCCCTGACCTCGGGCGAGGTCCTCGGCAGCATCGACCTCGGCGTCGCCGGCACGTTCTCGTGGTACGCGACCGCCCTCGGGATCCCCATCATCATGCCCGCCTCGGGCTACGCGAGCTCGGTGATTCCCGTCCTTCTCATGGTGTGGTTCGGCTCGCTCGTGGAGCGCTGGCTCAAGGGCTGGATGCCGGCGGCGCTCAAGATGTTCCTCGTCCCGCTCGCCACGATGACGGTCTCCATCGTCTTGGGCTACCTCGTCATCGGCCCGGTGGCCACCCTCATCACCAACCTGCTGAGCGCGGCGTTCTCGTTCATCTTCCAGCTCCCCGTGGTGGGCGCGGTCCTGGGCAGCGCCCTGGTCGGCGGGCTCTGGATGTGCCTCGTCATCTTTGGCTTCCACTGGAGCCTCATCCCCATCTCCATCATGAACCTGAACACCCTCGGCCACGACTACGTGCTCGCCGCCACCATCGGGCACGGGTTCGCGCTCGG
>CASFIQ010000004.1 GCA_949294785.1 uncultured Collinsella sp. | reverse complement strand
GCGTTCCCCAAGCTCATCTACGTGCTCGACGAGGACAACGTCTACGAGGGGAGCCCGTACTTCTACCTCACGCAGCTCGCCGCCAAGTGCACCGCCAAGCGCATGGTGCCCGACTACATCTCGGCCAAGAAGATGCGCGAGCTCAAGCTCTCAAAGGGCGAGAAGCCGGGCGAGGGCGACGTCTACACCTGCATGGGCTGCCGCAGCTTCCTGACGCCCGACCGCTCCGGCAACGGGTACGACAACGTGGCCCGCGCCAAGAACTACGAGCCGGGGAAGCCCAAGTATTACGGCCGCTTCAACCAGGGCGTCGTCACCATCAACCTGGTGGACGTGGCGTGCTCGTCGGGACGCGATGAGGACAAGTTCTGGGAGCTCTTCGACGAGCGCCTGGAGCTCTGCCACCGCGCGCTGCGCTGCCGCCACGAGCGCCTGAAGGGCACGCTCTCCGACGCCGCGCCGATCCTGTGGCAGTACGGTGCCCTCGCGCGCCTCGATAAGGGCGAGACCATCGACAAGCTCCTCTATGGCGGGTACTCGACCATTTCACTCGGCTACGCCGGCCTCTACGAGTGCGTGCGCTACATGAAGGGTGTGAGCCACACCGACGAGCACGGCCGCGACTTCGCGCTCGCCGTCATGCAGCGCATGAACGACAAGTGCGCCGAGTGGAAGGCCGCCGAGAACATCGATTACTCGCTCTACGGCACGCCGCTGGAGTCCACCACCTACAAGTTCGCCAAGTGCCTGCAGCGCCGCTTCGGCATCATCCCCGGCGTGACGGACAAGGGCTACATCACCAACAGCTACCACGTCCACGTGTCCGAGAAGATCGACGCCTTCGACAAGCTCAAGTTCGAGAGCGAGTTCCAGGCGCTCTCCCCGGGCGGTGCCATCTCCTATGTGGAGGTGCCCAACATGCAGGACAACCTGAAGGCCGTCATCCGCGTCATGCAGTACATCTACGAGAACATCATGTATGCGGAGCTCAACACCAAGAGCGACTACTGCCAGGTGTGCGGCTACGACGGCGAGATCCGAATCGTGGAGGACGACGGCAAGCTGGTGTGGGAGTGCCCCAACTGCGGCAACCGCGACCAGGAGAAGATGAACGTCGCGCGCCGTACCTGCGGATACATCGGCACGCAGTTCTGGAACCAAGGGCGCACCGAGGAGATCCGCGACCGCGTGCTGCACCTGTAACGGCTCCGCCATGCCGGAGACGGGCATATCATCCCGTGCTCGAACAGCTTCGCTGCGCGAAGAACTGCGCGCGGGACGATATGCCCGTCTCCGGTTCACGTTGCCGCGCAGTGCATGCGGACGGGCGTATGGGGATTGAGCGCTATGCCCCGCGCGCAGTTTCGAGCGCACAGCGCGAGACTGTCTGAGCACGGGGCATAGTGCTCGAGCCCTGATGGGAGAGCCATGAACTACGCTGAGATCAAATACTCGGATATCGCCAACGGCGAGGGCGTGCGCACGTCGCTGTTCGTCTCCGGCTGCCGTCGCGGCTGCCCGGGGTGCTTCAACTCCGGTGCTTGGAGCTTTTCGGCGGGCGAGCCCTTCACTCGCGAGGTCGAGGACCGGATCATCGAGAGTCTGGACCACCCGTTCTGCGATGGGCTCACCGTGCTTGGCGGCGAGCCCATGGAGCCCGAGAACCAGCGCGGCCTCATGGGCTTCTTGGAACGCGTGCGCGAGCGCTTCCCGCGCGGCGGCGATGGTGCGGGCGCGCCCGCAAAGACCATCTGGTGCTTTACCGGTGATACGCTCGACGAGCTCATGCCGGGTGCGCGCCATCATACCGAGGTGACCGACCGCCTGCTCGATTGCATCGATATCCTGGTCGACGGCCCCTGGGTGCAGGAGCTCTACGACATCAGCCTCAGGTTCCACGGTTCGTCCAACCAGCGCATCATCGATCTGAACGCCACCCGTTCGGCAGCGCTTGAGGCGGGCGTGCCGCTCAGCGAGGCGGTGCGCCTCTGGCAAGATGAGGACGTCTACGCGACGCATTCGATGTGAGGGCGCAGGGCTGAGTGGTCCCGGTTTTGCCGATTCGGATCAGGTTCTATCCAAAACTCCAATTTCTCTGTTAGATGGCTAGCTATAGCTATATATGGCTATAATATAGCCATGATAGCGGCTTTATTGGTCATGAAGGGAGATGGGTCGCATGCCTGCGATCGCCCGGGCGCATCAGGTTGGCCTTGCCGATGCCAAAAATCGTTTGAGTGCACTTGCCAACGAGGCGAACGAGACGGGATCCTCGTTCGTCATCATGAAGAACAACGTTCCCTGGATAGAGATGCGCCCGCTTGCAACGCGGTCCGGAGGCGACCGAGGTCCCGTGCGCATCGAACCGATTCGTCATGAGGTTGTCGTCGCCGACATCGACGAGCTCTTCGATGAATATGACGGGACGTACGTTCCCCAGGAAGACAGCTTTGCGGCTGCAGCCGGATCGGAGCTGATGTGACGTGGCGTGGCGATACGGGGATGTCGTATGGGCTGATCTGGACCCGTCGATGGGGCACGAGCAGACGAAGCGCCGCCCGCTTATCGTGGTGAGCAACGACAAGTTCAACAAGCATTGCAACCTTACCATGGTGGTCCCCATCACCTCGAACGACAACCGCTATCCGCTCCATATCGATGTCGGAGATGTCCCTGCGGAAGACGGGGGAGCGCCCATCCACGGTTTCGCCGAGGCGGAGCAGCTCAAGTCGCTCGACCTTGTCGCCCGCCGCGCGACGCTTGTCGGACGCATCGGCGCCGACGGCATGGATAGGATTCTCGGGCTCGTCTTGGGATGCCTCATCGGCCCCGATATGAGCATCATTTCCGGATACTGACGGGGGCGGGCATGTTTGTTTGCGAGGGCGCGCACAAGGAGGGGCTGCCCGAGATGCCCCGCGTCGACGGCATCTGGCGCGACGAGGCGTACCAGCGGGAGTACCGCCGTCTTGAGGAGTTCGAGCGCGACCGCGTCTTCTGCCGCCACGGCGCGCCGCATCTTCTGGACACCGCCCGTATCATGTGGGCGCTGAACCTGGAGCTCGGGCTTGGTTTCGATCGCGAGGTCGTGTACGCCGCAGCGCTCCTGCACGACATCGGCAAGGCGGCGCAGTACGCGGACGGCGAGCCGCACGAGATCGCCGGTGCGCGTCTGGCGGGCGAGATCCTGGACCGGCTCCCGTCCCCGCTCGCGTTCACGGAGGCAGAGCGCGCGGCGATCCTCGATGCCATTCGCGTGCACCGGCACCTGCCTGAGGACGCCGCGCCCCTCGCACGGCTGCTGTGGCAGGCGGACAAGGCTTCGCGCGCCTGCTTCGCGTGCCCGCCTGCGGTGCGGCGCGCCTGCTCGTGGCCCGACGCGAAGAAGAACCTCTTGATTCGGGTATAGAGATACACGGACGAAATCGAGATGCCCCGCGCTCCGGGTGGCCTGCCCGGCGCGCGGGACGCGATACGCGAGGTGATTGAGGATGAGAGACGATAACGACACCCGGAACCTGCCCGAGGATACCTCCATCGGCGAGCCGACCGACCTGGCGCATCGCACCGGCACCGGCCTTCCCGCTACGCGGCGCGAACTCGCGCGCGTGAGCGGTGATATGCTCGACCACCTGGACAAGATCCGGATCGAGGGGCTCGAGGTCTTCGCCAACCACGGGGTGTATCCGGCGGAGAACGAGCTCGGCCAGAAGTTCGCGGTCTCGGCGGTGCTCTTCACCGACACCCGCCGCGCCGGTGAGACCGACGACCTCGCGAGTTCGATCGATTACGGCGCGGTGTGCCACACCATCGATGCCCATCTGCGCTCGCATACCTTCAAGCTCATCGAGGCGGTCGCGGAGTCGCTCGCCGCCCGCCTGCTCGCCGAGTACCCGCGCATCGTCGCGGTGCGCCTGCGGATCGAGAAGCCCTGGGCGCCGATCGGCCTGCCGCTCACGAGCGTGTCGGTCGAAATCGAGCGCACCCGCTAGTTCGGGATCCATACCCTTTCATTTTGCGGTGCGGTGACGAGTCGAGCGCAATCTCAGGGCCGGGGGTCACGCCTCCCGCGCGATTTCGCGAGCCGGCTGCCTGAGGAGCCGTGCGACCTCGCGGTTTTCGGGGAGCAGACCGTCCAGGATTCGATGGAAGCGCGCGTTGTGACTGGGCTCCATGATGTGGGCGAGCTCGTGCAGGCAGACGTAGTCCAGGCATGCGGGCGGATAGGCGGCGAGCATGCCGTTGATCCGGATGCTGCGGCGCCCCGGGGTGCAGGAGCCCCAACGCGTTTTCATGATACGCACCTGCCAGCGCGCCGCGTGGATGCCGGAGCGCTCCTCGGCGCGCCGCGCCGCTTCGGGCAGGCGCTCGAGCATCGCGGTTCGGTAGCGCTCCTCGGCTGGGCTGCCGTCGTGGGGCACGGTCTTGCCCCAGAGCGGAATCGTCCCCGGATCCTGTCCGTCGTCGCGCTCCCGGCGCATCCGGGCGCGCACGAGGTGCTCGGCGATCCATCCCGCACGGCGCGCGAGAAAGCCCTCCGCCGTCGCACGCGGTGCGCGGAGGGGGATGCTCAGGCTCACGCTGCCGTCGCGGTGCACCCGCAGGTTCAGGTTCTTGACGCGCTTGCGCTCGACCGCGACAGCCACGGGGCCGACAGGCGTCGACACGGTGATGGTGAAGCTCGCGGGCACGGTACGCTCCTCCCAAGCTCTGGCGTGGCACATGGCGGGACGCCCATCTGGTCTTCATCGGGCGCTTTCGGGTATAGTAGGCGCTGTTGATTATCGCACCCCGGGGCGCCGCGCGCGAACTCCATTTGCGCCGGGTGACCCGACGGAAGGGAGTTCCCATGTCCAACGAGGGCAAGAAGGTCCGTGCACATTACCGTGGCACGCTCGACGACGGCACGCAGTTCGACAGCTCCTACGACCGCGGCGAGCCCATCGAGTTCACCTGCGGCGCCCATCAGATGATCGCCGGGTTCGATGCGGCCGTGATGGACATGGCGGTGGGGGAGAAGAAGACCGTCCACATCCCGGCGGCCGAGGCCTACGGTGCGTATCGCGAGGACCTGGTGCTCCGCTTCCCGGCGGCGCAGGTTCCCCATATCGATCAGATCAAGGTCGGCGACCGGCTCTTCCTCACGGGCCCGGGCGGCCAGCCGGTGCCCGTTACCGTGACGGGCGTGGATGCCGAGGGTGTGGACCTCGATGCCAACCACGAGCTTGCCGGCAAGGATCTCAACTTCGATATCGAGCTCGTCGAGGTGCTGTAGCCACGCGCCTGATAGCGGGACGCGTCCCGGCTCCCTCGGGGCTGGCCGGGGCGTTTCCGGCGGCTCGCGCCGCCGGAAACGCCTAATTCGCCATGGAGAATTCCGCCTCGCCGTCCACGAGGGGCATATCCTCAACCTGGTCCAGCCAGATGCGGCAGCGCATGTTGCGATAGCCGGCGTGCAGGCGGTCCAGGTGGCCGATGATCTTGCCCGGCTCGCCTTGGATCTCCATCTCCACCGATCCGTCCATGAGGTTGCGCACCCAGCCGGTGAGGCCGAGCGCCGTGGCCACGCTCGCGTTGTTCCAGCGGAAGCCCACGCCCTGCACGCGGCCGGTGAAGCGCAGATGGAGGCGCAGCGGCGCGTTCCCCGCCTCGAGCGCCCCCTGCAGCCTGCCGATTAGCTCCTGCTCGAGCGGGCTTCGCTCGTCGGCGGGGTTGGGCTTGCCGCCATCCGTCGCCTGTCCGAGGGCGCTTGCGCGCAAACGTTCCCACAATCCCATATCGGTCTCCTCCCGATCGGCGCTTCCTATGCGCGGTCGGCGGGGAAGGTGATTCCCGCCTGGGCGCGGATCTCGTCGGTTATGGCGAGCGATGCGAGGGTGATGTCGCGGTATGCCCCGACGTTCCCGAAGATGCCTGCCGGCGCGGCCTCGGGTTCGGTGCCCGCGCGGACGGCCTCCACGGCCGAGATAAGGTCCTCCAGCTCGTACGCCATGGTGTTCTCGACCTGGGGCAGGTCGACGTCCTCGGTGGAGCCGCCCTCCGTCGCGCGCATCGTCTTCGCGTCCGCGCGCAGAGCCCGCCCGCGCCGGGAGACGCGCATGCGGGTGGGGATGGAGAGCGCGTCGACGGTGACGGTTCCCTGCTCGAACTCGAACTGCACGGGCAGGTCGTCATCGGTGATCTTGGACCAGGAGACCTCGGCGACATGGTCGGGGTAGCGCGCGAGCGCGATGCCCGCGCCGTCCAGGGGACCGTCGGTGAGCGCGCGGGTTCCCTCGTCGAGGAGCACCGGCGCCGCGGCGATGGATGCGGGCTTGCCCATAAGGGCGACCAGGTACTCAACGCAGTAGATGCCGATATCCATGAGGGCGCCCGATGCCATCCGGCAGTCGAAGATGTTGGTGCGCTTGCCGCTCATGAGCTCGTCGTAGCGCGACGAGTACTTGCCGAAGTGCAGGCTCGCCCGCCGCAACCTGCCGAAGCCGGCGAGCGTCTCGCGGATGCGCGCGACCGCCGGGTCGTGGAGGGTCCGCATGGCCTCCAGCGCGACGACGCCGCGCTCGCGCGCCGCGTCGAAGACGGAGCGCGCCTCGGCCTCGTTCGAGGCGAAGGGCTTCTCGACGAGCACGTGCTTGCCGGCGCCGATGAGCACGAGCGCCTGGGGCGCGTGCAGGGCGTTGGGGCTCGCGATGTAGACGGCGTCGACGTCCGCGTCCGCCGCGAGGGCATCGAGCTCGGTGTAGGGGCGCGTCCCGCCGTGCACTTCGGTGAAGGAGCGTGCGCGCCCCTCGTCGCGGGAGAGCGTGCCCATGAAGGCGGCGTCGGAGTTTCCCGCGAGCGCCTCGAGGAAGTTCTCCGAGATCACGCTCGTTCCGATGGTGGCGATGCGCAGCATGTCCTTCCTCCTATCTCATCGGGAGCCGGCGGCGCCGCGTGCGGGCGCGCCCCGCTCTCGCCCTCAGTCAGCGGACGAGGGATCGAAGCCGGTGTCCTCTTGCAGTCTACCCGAATCCGCCGCCGCGCACGCGAGCTCGTCGCAGCGCTCGTTCTCGGCGTGGCCTGCATGGCCCTTGACCCAGATGAAGGTCGCGTCATGCGGTTCGAGCGCGGCGAGCAGCCGCTGCCAGAGGTCGACGTTCTTGACGGGCTTCTTGGCGGCGGTCTTCCACCCGCGGCGGATCCACCCCTCGATCCAGTGCTGGTTGAAGGCGTTCACCAGATACTGCGAGTCCGAGTGCAGCTCGATCTGGCAGGGGCGGGTGAGCGCCTCGACGGCGGCGATCGCCCCCATGAGCTCCATGCGGTTGTTCGTGGTGAGCCGGTAGCCGCCGGAGAGCTCGCGGGTGAAGGTCTCGCCCTTGGGGTTGGTGTAGGAGAGTAGCGCGCCGAAGCCGCCGTTGCCGGGGTTGCCGCGCGCCGAGCCGTCGGTATAGATGGTCACCTTCACGTGCGATGGTTCCTCTCGTGCTGCGGGTGCGCGGGCATGGGCGCCCGCGTCGTGTTGCCATGCGACCTCCATTATCGCATGGATTGCCGCTGGGCAGGCAGGGCCGGGCGCCTTGCGCTCACCTTACATCCGCTTTTCGCACGGTTATCAAGACGGGCGTATCGTGGTGCTCGCCGCCGTTCGGCATCCGTCGTCGAGAAGGGACGTTCATGACCGAGATCATCAGCTTCGCGCTCATCGCCGCCGTCGGGGCCGTCGCCTTCGTCGTCTCGGAGGCCGCCCGCGCCTGGGAGCGCGAGGATGACGAGCTGCAGGCGGTCGAGCCGCCCGGTCGGCTGTCCTGATCGGTTCGGCGCGCGGAAGGCCGGATGCGGAGTGTCGCCGCCGCGCGCCGCGCGGGGTGCCGGGCCCCGTGCTCGCCGCCAGCCGCCGTCTGACCCTCGTGATAAGATGCGCAGGAGCGCCCCGGCAGGGGCCCCTGGCAGAACGTGCGCGCCCGCGCGCCGCGGCGGACGGAGGAGCGATGCAGTACCGGATCGACCCGGCGACGGGAAGGTGCCTCTCGGCGCTGGGGCTCGGCTGCATGCGGTTTCCCGGTGCGGTGCCGGGTCGTCCCGATCAGCGCGCCGCCGAGCGCATCATCGCGCGCGCCGTGGAGCGCGGCGTGAACTACCTGGACACCGCCTGGCTCTATCCGGGCAACGAGTCCTGCGTCGGTGCGGCGCTTGAGACGCTCGGCGTGCGCGACCGGGTGTTTCTCGCGACGAAACTGCCTCATGGGTCGTGCCGTGCGCGGTCCGACTTCGACCGGTTTCTCGACGAGCAGCTCCGGCGCCTGCGCACCGACCGCATCGACTACTACCTCATCCACAACGTGACGAGCCCCGCGCAATGGGAGCGCCTGCAGGCGCTCGGCATCGAGGACTGGATCGCGCGAGAGAAGGACCGGGGGCGCATCGGCGCCATCGGCTTCTCCTACCACGGCAGCGCGGACGATTTCACCGTGCTGCTCGA
Source organism: uncultured Collinsella sp. (assembly GCA_949294785.1). Classification (GTDB taxonomy): domain Bacteria; phylum Actinomycetota; class Coriobacteriia; order Coriobacteriales; family Coriobacteriaceae; genus Coprousia. Next base: position 4,669 of record CASFIQ010000004.1, on the reverse strand, counting down.
TTCCCATCCCTGGGACTTCTGCCAGATCCAGTACAACTACGCCGGCGAGCGGTACCAGGCGGGGACCGCCGGCCTCAAGGAGGCCGCGCGCCGCGGGCTCGCCGTCTTCATCATGGAGCCGCTGCTCGGCGGGCGCCTTGCGGAGAAGCTCCCACCGGCGGGACGCGCCGTCTTGGACGGGGTCCCCTCCGACCGGTGGGGAAGCGCCGCCGCCTGGGCCCTCGCCTGGGTATGGGATCACCCGGAGGTGACGATGGTGCTCTCCGGCATGACGAGCGAGGAGCAGGTGGACGAGAACGCCCGCGTGGCGGGTCTCGCGCTGCCGGGCTGCCTGACGGAAGGGGAGCACGAGGTCATCGCCCGGGTCCGTGCGGCATTCGAGCGAGCGAACCGCGTGGCGTGCACGGGGTGCAACTACTGCATGCCGTGCCCGCAGGGCATCAACATCCCGGGGTGCTTCGCCGCCTACAACGCGAGTTTCGCCCACAGCTGGTTCACCGGGGTCTCGCAGTACTTCACCGCCTCGGCGATCAGGAGCGGCGCCCCCAAGCTCGCCAGCAACTGCGTGCGCTGCGGCGCCTGCGTGCGCAGGTGCCCGCAGCACATCGAGATTCCCGACCGCCTGAAAGACGTGTGCCGCCGGCTCACGCCGGGACCGGTCGGCGCCGCGCTCGAACTGCTTGCGCGCTCGCGCTCCTCTGCGGCGCGCGGATGATTGGGGAGGACACCATGGGCAGGGTCTATATCGGATGCCATCTTTCCAGCGCGAAGGGCTATCGCGCCATGGGCGAGACGGCGCGATCGATCGGCGCCGACACCTTCGCCTTCTTCACGCGCAACCCGCGCGGGGGCGCCGCGAAAGCGGTGGACGCCGCGGATGCATCGGCGCTCGCCGCGCTCATGGCCGAGCACGGTTTCGGGCCGCTCGTGGCCCACGCGCCCTACACCTACAACCTCTGCTCGGCGAAGGAGGGCGCGCGCGAGTTCGCCCGCACCGCCATGCGCGAGGACCTGGAGCGCCTGGAGGCGCTGCCCGGCAACCTCTACAACTTCCATCCCGGCTCGCACGTGGGGCAGGGGGCGGATGCCGGCATCCAGCTGATCGCGGACGCGCTTTCCGAGGTGATGTTTCCCGGCCAGCGCACGGTCGTGCTGCTGGAGACCATGGCGGGAAAGGGAACCGAGGTGGGACGGAGCTTCGAGGAGCTCGCCCGGATCATCGACGCCGTGGCGAGGCGGAACCCCGCCGCAGCGGACATACTCGGTGTCTGCCTGGATACCTGCCATGTGAGCGACGCCGGCTACGATGTCATCGGAGACCTCGACGGCGTGCTCGACGAACTCGATCGCGTGATCGGGATCGAGCGGCTGCGTGCGCTCCACGTGAACGACTCGAAGAACGCCCGCGGTGCCCGCAAGGACCGCCATGCGAAACTGGGTGAGGGCTACCTGGGCGACCCGGCGCTCGGCGGCGGGCCGGAGGTGTTCGCCCGGATCGTGCGCAGCCCCCGTCTTCAGGGGCTGCCCCTCATTCTGGAAACCCCGAACGAGCTGCCCGGCTACGCGCGCGAGATCGCCTGGCTGCGCGACCTCGCCCAGGAGGGCTGACGCCGCCGGCCTGCGCCGCGGGACGGGGCGCTAGGCGATGAGCCCGGCGCGCTCCTTCGCGGACAGGATGCGCAGGACGCTCTCATCGAGGCGCTCCTCGCTGATGGCACCCTGGTTGATCGCATCGAGCACGCCGGCGTGCGCCTCGGCGAGGTTCTGCGGCATGAGGAGCATGTCGCCGCCCGCCTGGAAGAAGCGCACCGCGGCGTCGGCGACGCCGTAGTTGTCGACGATGGCGCCCATCGCGAACGAGTCCGAGATGATCACGCCCTCGAAGCCGAGCTCACCGCGCAGCACGTCGGTCATCATGGTCGGGGAGAGCGATGCGGGCAGGCCGTCGGCGGCGAAGTTGGGCGTCTCGATATGCCCTACCATGACGAAGGGGCATCCCGCCTCGATGGCGGCCCGGAACGGCTGGAACTCAGCCGCCTCGATCTCCTCGCGCGTGCGCACGGTGTAGACGGCGCCGGTGTGGGAATCGCCCGCCGTGTCGCCGTGTCCGGGGAAGTGCTTGACGCAAGGCATGACACCGGTCTCGAGCATGGCCTCCACCTCGGCAGAAACCATCGAGGCGACGAGCGCCGGGTCCGACCCGAACGAGCGCGCGCCGATCACGGGGTTCGCCGGGTTGGTGAGGACGTCGGCATCGGGGGCGAAGTCCAGGTTGAAGCCGATCTCGGCGAGGTACCAGCCGATCGCGCGGCCCACCTCCGCGGCCTGCGCGGGGTCGCCGGTGGCGCCGATATCGGCCATGTTGGGGAAGTGCGGGACGTCGAAGAGCCCGGAGTTGGCGATGCGCGCGACGAGCGGACCGCCCTCCTCGTCCACGCCGATGAAGGGCGCGATGCCGGCGCCCGCGGCCTCGCCCAGGCGCTTGCTGCCCTGTACGAGGTCGCGAACCTGCTGCGCGTCGACGAGGTTCTGCGAGAAGTAGATGAGCCCGCCCACCGGGTAGCGGCCGAGCGCCTCCTCGGTCATGGCACCGGCGATGGTGGCGACGGACGCACCGGTGAGCTGTTCGGGGGTGACCATGAACAGCTGGGCGACCTTCTCCTCGCGCGTCATGGACGCGAGGGCCCGCTCGGCGGGCGTGGGCTCGGGCTCCTTCTCGGGTGCGGCGTCGTCACCGTGGCCGGCGGAATCGCTGATGATGGGACGCGTCTCCGAGCCCGTGCCGATGGCGGGGACGTCGCAGCCGGCGACAAGTGCGCTTCCGGCGATGGCGGCGGCGCCGACGAGGCCGCGCCGCGAGATGATGGCGTGTGCGTTCATGAATGCTCCCAAGTGCCGCATAGGGGGTATGTGTCAGCAGCGTTTCGGCGGCACGCATCGAGCGTCCCATAACGCATGCGCGTTGGCAAGCTGGTGAACCGCCAGTTCACGAAGCGGTCGGTGGGTGGCGGGCGGCGTCGACGCGATGAGGCGCGGGGCGCGGCTATAGGGCGCTCCGGTAGATGGCGCGCGCATCGTCCAGGGTGAGCACCCGGAACGATCCGAAGCGCTCGCCGCGGTTCTGCCTGAGGCCGGGGATGAGCCGCTCGATATCTCCCTCCCCGATGCCGAGCTCGCCCAGGGTACGCGGCATCCCCAGCGACACGAAGAAATCCTGCAGCTCGTCGATCGCCGCCTCGACGGCGTCCGCCTGCGCGCGCTCGGGGGTGATGTCCTCGTCGATGTCGACGATGTCGACGATGTCGGCGTCGCCGGGGTCGACCGCCTCGATGTCGAAGACCTGGCGCGCGAACTCGAGGAAGCGCCCCGGATGCTCGCGCCACACGTAGCGCATCCACGCCGGGAAGATGACGGCGAGTCCCGCCCCATGGGTGATCTTCGGGTCGAGGGCCGAGAGCTCGTGCTCGAGGCCGTGGCAGCTCCAATCGCCGTCGCGCCCGCCCGGGACGCCGAGCCCCAGCCCGGCGATGCCGTTGTGCGCGAGGGTGCCCGTCCACATGAGCTCGGCGCGGGCGTCATAGTCGTTCGGGCACTCGATGGCGCGCCGCCCCGCATCCATGGCGGCGCGGATGATGCCGCAGGCGATGTTGTCGGTGATGCCGACCGCCGGCTGGCCCGAGAAGAAGCGCTCCATGACATGGGCGATCATGTCGGTGACGCCCGCAGCGGTCTGGTAGGCGGGCAGCGTGAAGGTGAGCTCGGGGTCCATGATGGCGATGACGGGCCGGTTGAGCTCGGAGTTGAGGCCGCACTTCAGGTGCTCGGCATCGTTGCTCACGACCGCGGAGTCCGATGCCTCGGAGCCCGAGGCGGGGATGGTGAGCACGGATGCCACGGGCAGATGCCCTGCTGGCTGCGCGCGCTTGGTGAAGAGGTCCCAGACGTCTTGGGCGCAAGGGACGCCGAGCGCGATCGCCTTCGCCGTGTCGATGGCGCTGCCGCCGCCCACGGCGAGCACGAGGTCGACCTGCTCGTCGCGCGCCAGCTGCACGCCCGCGCGCACGAGCCCGACCTCGGGGTTGGGGCGCGCACCGCCGAGCTCCACGTGCTCGACCCCCGCCGCATCGAGTGAGCGCAGGACGCGCTCGAGCGTGCCCGTGCGCACCACCGAGCCCTGTCCGTAGACGACGAGCGCGCGATGGAACCCTGCCTGCGCGACGACGTCGCCGCACCGGTCGCAGACGCCGCGTCCGAAGGTGAAGGCGGTGGGGGAGCGGAAGGCGAAGTCATTCATGGGAGGTCTCCTGTCCTCGCGAGCGATTCCATCTATCGTTGCCCCGGCCGATGGGCCCGCATGCTCGAGGCGCCGCGGCGGCCGGTCTCATATCGACGATACCGCAAGCGGGGCGCGTCAGTCGATGATTTCGATGGAGCGGATGTCGTCGAGCGCGATCGGACGCCGCACGATGCGGATGACGCGCCCGACGAGATCGACCTCGCCGACGGCGCCCGTGGTGGCGACATAGGCGTCGCGGTCGTAGTGGACGACGCGCACGCGGTCGCCCCGCTTGAGGCGCCCGACCGTGCGCGACAGCGCGAGCGCCTCCTCCTCGGTCGGCTCGTGGCGCGGCTCGCGTACGCGTTCCGCCTCGCGGGTGAGCTCGTAGTA
>CASFIQ010000003.1 GCA_949294785.1 uncultured Collinsella sp. | reverse complement strand
CGGCCGACCGCGCCGCCCGGGCGCTCGCCGCCTACGTGGGGGTCGAGCACGTGACGCGTTATCCCGACCGCACCGACCGTCCCTGGCGCGACACCCCGCCCGACGACGCGGTGGTGGCGGCGCGCTGCCAGGCGCTGGGGCGCGTTGCCCGCGGCGAGGCCGTCATCATGGTCGCATCCGCCCGCTCTCTGCTGCGCTGCGTACCCCCGGCGGAGAGCCGCTATTGGCAGGAGACCCGTTTCGCAGTGGGAGAGGAGCTGCCGTTCGAGGACGTGCCGCGCCGCCTCGTCGGCATGGGCTATACCGCCTCGGATGCCGCAGACGCCCCGGGGCTCTTCCGCGTGCACGGCGACTCCGTCGATATCTTCCCCGCTCAGGCCCGCAACCCGGTGCGCATCGAGTTCTTCGGCGACGAGATCGACCGCATTCGCACGATGGTGACCTCGACCGGGCAGACCATCGGCGACGAGGACGCCATCGACATCTACCCCTGCCGCGAACTCGCCCTGACCGATGCCGCCGTGGCGCGCCTGCGCGCCGCACTCTACAAGCCCGCCCAGCAGGATACCGAGCTCGCGGCGCTGCTCGAGCTCGCTGAGGCGCGCATCGCCACGCCCGAGCTCGACCGGTGGCTTCCCGTGCTCTACGAGCGGGTGGACACGCCGCTCGCGCATCTGAACGAGGGTGCGCTCGTGGTGCTCTCGGAGCCGCGGTCGCTCTTCGACGATTGCTCCCGCGCCTACGAGGAGATCGAGCGCCGGGGCGCCGAGGCGGGCGTCTCGCGCCTCGACGGCCTCTACGTGCGCCCGCAGGAGCTCGATTTCGGCCGCCAGCAGCGCCTGAACCTCGTCTCCATCATCCGTGCGGGCGGTGCCGTGACCGCCGAGCTCAAGATCGAGCAGCCGGCGATCGCGGGGTCCGACTCGCGCTTCATCTCGCGCGTGCAGGAGGTCGTCAACAACTGGTATGCGGTGCTCTTCGCCGCGCCGGACCGCGGGGCGCGAGAGTCGCTCGAGCTCTCCTTCACCGACGAGTCCATCCCCTTCGAGGAATCGCTCCAGACGGCGCCGGAAAACGACGGCGGGATCGATGCGTCGATCCAGATTCGCGTGGCCGACCCCTTGAATGCCCGGCGCATCGCCGCGGATGGGCGCGTGCCGGCCGTGCCCACGATCACGCGGGGTCGCGTGACCTTCATCGACCTGCCGCTGCCCGCCGGCGTGGTGGTGCCCGAGGCGCATCTCGCCGTCTTCTCCATCTCCGACCTGAACGCCCGGCTCGATGCCCATCGCGGCCGCTCGCGGCGCCGTCGCGTCGATGTGACCGAGGTCACCTTCCCGTTCAAGCCGGGCGACTACGTGGTGCACGCCACGCACGGCATCGCGCATTTCACCGAGATCGTGCGCCAGGAGGTCGCGGGGCGCGAGCGCGATTACTTCCTGCTTGAATATGCCGGTGGCGACAAGCTCTATGTGCCGCTCGAGCAGGTGGACCGCATCACGCGCTACGTGGGCCCCGACGGCGACGAGCCGCGCCTCACGCGCCTCAACACCGCCGACTGGTCGCGCGCGACGGCCAAGGCCCGCAAAAGCGCCAAGAAGCTCGCGTTCGACCTGGTGGACCTGTACACGCGCCGCAGCTCCATCACCGGCGTCGCTTGCCCGCCCGACACGCCCGAGCAGTTGGAGATGGAGGCGAGCTTCCCCTACGAGCCCACGCGCGACCAACTGGAGGCCATCCACGACATCAAGGCGGATATGGAGTCGCCCAAGCCCATGGATCGGCTGCTCTGCGGCGACGTGGGCTTCGGCAAGACCGAGGTGGCCCTGCGCGCGGCGTTCAAGTGTGTGGACTCCGGCCGCCAGGTGATGGTCCTTTGCCCCACCACGATCTTGGCGCAGCAGCACTATGCCACGTTCTTCGAGCGCTTCGCGCCCTTCGGGGTCGAGGTCGAGGTGCTCTCGCGCTTCCGCACGCCCGCGCAGCAGAAGCGCGCCCTCGCCGCGTTCGCCGAGGGGAAGGTGGATGTGCTGGTGGGCACACATCGCCTGCTTTCGGCCGATGTGAACCCGGCGAAGCTGGGGCTTGTCATCATCGACGAGGAGCAGCGCTTCGGCGTCCAGCACAAAGAGCAGCTCAAGAACTTGCGCGAGCAGATCGACGTGCTCACGCTCTCCGCTACGCCCATCCCGCGCACCATGCAGATGGCGATCAGCGGCGTGCGCGACATGAGCCTCATCACCACCCCGCCCACGGGGCGCCGTCCCGTTATCGTGCACGTGGGCGAGTACGATCCGGATGTGGTCTCCGCCGCCATCCGCCTGGAGCTTTCGCGCAAGGGGCAGGTCTACTACGTGTCCAACCGCGTGAAGACCATCGACGACGCCGTGGACCGCGTGCACGAGGTCGCGCCCGAGGCGCGCGTGGGCGTGGCGCACGGCAAGATGAGCCCGCGCGAGGTGGAGGACGTGATGATCGATTTCTCCGCCGGCAAGATCGACGCGCTGGTGGCGACCACGATCATCGAGAGCGGCATCGACAACCCGCGCACCAACACCCTCATCATCGAGGACTCGCAGCGGCTGGGCCTGGCGCAGCTCTACCAGCTGAAGGGCCGTGTGGGCCGCAGCGCAACGCAGGCCTACGCCTACTTCATGTTCCCCGGCGAGGTGCCGCTCACGCCCGAGGCCACGGAGCGCCTGACCGCCCTTGCCGAATTCCAGGATCTGGGATCCGGCATGCGCATCGCCATGCGCGACCTCGAGATTCGCGGTGCGGGATCGCTCGTGGGCGCCGAGCAGCACGGCAACCTGTCGAGCGTGGGCTTCGACCTGTTCACGAGCATGCTGGGCCAGGCGGTGGCCGAGGCGCGCGGCGAGACGGGCGAGGTGGAGGCGGCCGAGGTGACCATCAACCTGCCCGCCGATTTCTATCTGGACGAACAGTACCTGCCCGCGGTGGACGAGCGCGTGCTCGTGTACCGCAAGCTCGCCGCGGCGGAGCTTCTGGCGGATGTGGACGAGGCGGAGCATGAGGTCGCGGAGCGCCACGGCGAGCTGCCGCTGGCCGCCAAGAACCTCTTCGACCGCGCGCGCATCCGCATCCGCGGCGGGCGCCTGGGCCTCGAGAGCGTCTCGCTCGCGGCGGGCCGCCTCACGTTCCAGGGGGTGGACGTGCCCAAGACCGTCGCCTTCGACCTGAAGACGCGCTTGGGTGCGGTCGCGTTCCCCAAGAGCCGCAAGCTCTCGATCCCGTATAAGGCGCGTGCCGGTGCGGGGTCGGGCGTGGGTCGCGGACTCGACGCGAGCGACCCCGCGGGACTTGTGGCCGCGGCACTCAAGGTACTCGAGCAGCTGGGACCTTCGGGTGACGATGACTGATCTCGATCCGCTGTTCCTCCCTGCCGCGCGCGAGGAGGTGGACGATTTTGGAGGGTATTGCAAGTTTCATCGTAGCTCGCGGCGGCTGTGGACGATTTTGGAGGGTATTGCAGCAAAGGCAGAACAGGTCACAATGATCGAGACACGGTACTCTGGGCGATAGGGAGCGGGACAAGATAGCATGAGCGATGTGACCATTCGGGTGGCGCGTCTGGATGATGCGCCCCGCTGTCATGAGATCTACGTGCCGTACGTGCGCGATACGGCGATCACGTTCGAGTACGAACCGCCGACGCTTGCGGAGTTCACCGCGCGCATGGAGCGCACGCTCGAGCGCTATCCGTATCTGGTGGCCGAGCGTCCCGGTGCTGACGGACGGCCCTACATCGTGGGCTACGTGTACGCTGGCCCCTTCAAGGAGCGCCCCGCCTACGACTGGGCGGTCGAGACCTCCATCTACGTCGACCGCGGCTCGCGGCGCGCCGGCGTGGGCCGTGCGCTCCACGATGCCCTCGAGCGCTGCCTCGTGGCCCAGGGCATCCTCAACATGGAGGCTTGCATCGCCGCGACCGACGTGGAGGACGAGCACCTCACCAACGACAGCTGGCGCTTCCACGAGCACATGGGCTACCGCCTGGTGGGCACGTTCAAGCAATGCGGTTACAAGTACGGCCGCTGGTGGGACATGATCTGGATGGAGCGGCACATCGCCCCGCACCGTGCTGACCAGCCTGCCGTGCGGCCGTTTTCCGAGGTACGGGACGAGCTTTTCTCCTAGGCAGGCCGTCTGGCACCGGGCGCCTTATCTCATGCAAGGGGTGGGAGAGGAGCGCCGCATCGTTCATGACGAATTACCGCGCGGTTGTGACATCGCCTGCCGCGATGCCGCATTTCGGCAACTTCCCGATGTTAGTATGGAGCCCTATTTCCCACATGAGGCTGAAGCGGACCAAGCGGGGGGGGGTATCTCCATGTATACGGTGGCCATCGTGGAGGACGACGCGGCGCACGCCGCCGAGCTCGCCCGCATGATCGAGGCCTCGCCCGTGGCGGGGCGCCTTGAGCTTGCGGCGGCATGGCGGGCGGCCGACAACGTCCGGCGGCGGCCTTCGGGTGATGCTTCCCGACACCCCTTGGATACCGGCTCCCATCATCCGCTCTCGGCGGCGGCGCTGCCCGACATCCTCTTCGTCGATGTGCGGCTGGCGGACGGCGTCAACGGCATCGACCTCGTACGTCGGCTCATCCCGTCCGCCGCTCCCGTGCAGATCATCTACGTTTCCGCCTATCTTGAGTATGCTCCC
>CASFIQ010000002.1 GCA_949294785.1 uncultured Collinsella sp. | reverse complement strand
GACGTGACCATCCAGGCGCAGATCATCGAGCTCATGCAGAAGATGCAGCAGGAGAACGGCAACGCGATCATCATGATCACGCACGACCTGGGCGTCGTCGCCGACATGGCCGACAAGATCATGGTCATGTACGCCGGCCGCCCGGTCGAGTTCGGGTCCGCCGAGGAGATCTTCTACGACCCGCGCCATCCGTACACCTGGGGCCTTATCCGCTCGATCCCCGACCACGGCATGGATGAGAAGAAGGAGCTCACGCCGATCGCGGGCAATCCGCCGTCGCTCGTGAACCTGCCCGCGGGCTGCCCCTTCGCGCCGCGCTGCCCCTACGCCGTGGACATCTGCCACGAGCAGGCGCCCGAGCACATCACCACGGAAACGGGCCATTACTCGGCGTGCCACTTCGCCGACGACCCCGAGTTCCTGAAGTTCGCACCTGAGAACTCGCGCACCCGCGCCGATCTCGCCGCCCGCAAGGCCGCGGCCGATGCGGGCAAGGCCGATGCCGTCGCGAGCTCCTCGAGCAAGAAGGAGGCATAATGGCCGAGAACACCCCCTTGCTCCGGGTCGAGCACCTCTCCAAGGAGTTCCCCACCGATTCCGGCATGTTCGCCGCGCGCTTCGCCAAGAAGGTCTCCGCGGTCAACGACGTGAGCTTCGAGATCAACGCCGGTGAGACCCTCGGTCTGGTGGGCGAGTCCGGTTGCGGCAAGTCCACGACGGGCCGCACCATCATGCGCCTCACCAATCCCACGGCGGGCCATGTGTTCTTCGAGGGCCGCGACGTCGCCAAGATGAGCCACAAGGAGCTCAAGGACCTGCGCCGCGAGATGCAGTTCATCTTCCAGGATCCGTATGCGAGCCTGAACCCGCGCATGACGATCGGCGAGATCATCTCCGAGCCGCTCCAGATCCACGGTGACGGCCGTACCGCCACCGAGCGCAACAAGTACGTGCGCGAGCTTCTGGACGTCGTGGGTCTCAACCCCGAGCACATCAATCGCTACCCGCATGAGTTCTCCGGCGGTCAGCGCCAGCGCATCGGCATCGCGCGCGCCTTCGCGCTGCACCCCAAGCTCATCATCTGCGATGAGCCGGTCTCCGCGCTCGACGTGTCGATTCAGGCGCAGGTGCTGAACCTGCTCAAGGACCTGCAGAAGCAGTTCGGCACGGCGTATCTCTTCATCGCGCACGATCTTTCGGTCGTTCAGCACATCTCCGACCGCGTCGCCGTGATGTACCTGGGCAAGATCGTCGAGCTCTCCGACTGGAAGAGCCTGTACGCCGAGCCGCAGCACCCCTATACGCAGTCGCTGCTCTCCGCGGCGCCGATCCCCGACCCGGACATCCAGAAGACCCGCAGCCGCATCATCCTGGCGGGCGACCCGCCCTCGCCGATCGATCCACCGAGCGGCTGCCGCTTCCACACGCGCTGCCCGATCGCCCAGGCGCGCTGTTCTCAGGAGCAGCCCGAGTTCCGCGAGGTCGAGCCCGGTCACTTCTGCGCGTGCCACTTCGCCGAGCCGTTCCCCATCAAGGAGTCGAGCATCGAGCTCTAAGGTCCTTGGCGTGGGTCCGCATTCGGTTCACGTATGAGCGGACGGTGCCGTTTCCGTGGTATCGAGGATGCCATCGGGTCGGGCACCGTCCGTTTTCGTATCTTGAGTCGTGTCGTCATGGGGCCTTGACGCCAGGCTTTGCCTTGCGCGTCAGTCAGGCCCCAATCGTTCGAGTAGGTAGGGAAGTACCATGTCCCAGCGTCTTATTTCTGCATGCCCCCTGAGCCGTCGCGCACTCGTTGCGGGGTCGCTGACCGCTGCCGCGACGCTTGCCGGCTGCTCGCTTGGGGATCAGGGCGCTGCGGACGACGTGGTGCCGGCGGTCAGCATGGATGTCGCGACCGAGCGCCCCCAGGTGCTCGATCCGGGTGCCGCGGATGCCGCGGGTCTGCAGGTGGACTTTCAGGTGTTCGATCCGCTCACGGAATACGATTACGAGCTGGGCGAGGTCGTCGGCCGCGCCGCCTCGCGCTTCGATGTCTCGGATGATGCGCGCACTTTCACCTTCCTGCTTCGCGATGCGGTGTTCTCGAACGGCGAGCAGGTGACATCAGAATCCTTCAAGCGCGCGTGGGAGCGCATCGTCGACCCGTCGAGCGCCCTCAACCAGCACTATGGGCCCTCGCCCCATGCTCGCCGGCTCGTCCTCGTCGAGGGCTTCTCGGCGCTCGCGGCAGGCGATACCCATAGCCTTACGGGACTGAGCTGTCCTGATTCGCGAACGCTGGTGGTCAGGTTGTCCGCACCCTATGCCGATTTCCCGATCCTTGCTGCGCATCCTGCGCTCGCCCCGGTTCCCCAGGACGCCGAGGACGATGTCGAGTCGTTCGGTCGCGCCCCCGTCGGTAACGGCGCCTACGCCGTCGCGAGCGAGGTTCAGCCCAAGACCCCTGTCATCCATCTGGCATCCGATTCCGGCTACATTCTTGGGGCGCCCCAGATCGAGCACGTCTATCTTTCGATCCAGGATGATTCGGTCGATGCCTATCAGGCGTTCTCCGCCGGCGAGCTCGATGTGAGCCCTTGTCCCATGGACGATCTCGCGGGCGCCGTCTCCTCCCTCGGATCGGCTCCCGACGGGTTGGTGATGGGGGAGGACGGTCATGTCGTCGAGTCGACCGAGCTCGCCTGCAGCTTGCTTCAGCTGAATTGCGGCAAAGCTCCCTTCGACGATATCTCGCTTCGTCGTGCTGCGTCGCTTGCGATTGACCGTGAGGCGATCGCCGATCTCTATCAGGGTATGGCGGCCCCCGCAGACGGCCTCCTGCCGCCCGTTGCGTGCGGGTACCGGGAAGCATCCTGGATCTACGCCGCGTACAATCTCGCCGCCGCCCGCGACCTCATGCAGCCTGCGCTCGATGCGGATGATGCCGACGAGCGGCTTGCGGTGTCGATCATCTATCTTGACGAAGCGGGACAGCAGAAGGTCGTTGAGACGGTCGCCGGGATGCTCGAGCATGTCGGTTTCAGCTGCGAGCTCGAGCCCTTGGAGCAAGATGATCTGGATAAGCGGTTGGCATCAGGAGACTTCACCATCGCGCGGCTTGATGCCGTGACGGACGCGCCCGCCGCCGAGCTGTTCTTGGGACCCTGGTTTGATTCGGGCGAGCGGGGAATCGAGAACCACGGCGGGTATGCGAACGATGACGTTACGGCGCTCCTCGATGAGGCGCGTTCCACGGTAGACGATGCTATCCGTGTGGAGCGTCTTCAGGCGGCCGACGCACACGCGGGCGAGGACGCGCCGCTCATTCCGCTCGTCTGGCCGCGTCGCGCCTTCGCGGGCGTCGATGATATCCAGGACCTGCTGATCGATCCCGTCGGATTTCTCCATCTCGCCTCCGCGCGCATCGATCGCTAGGCGCTGTCAGCGGATACCGTCCGGCGCGGTCGACAGACATCGCCCAGCGCAGTCGACGTATACCGTCCGGTGCTATCACGGAACCGTCCGGCGCGGTCGACGTATACCGTTCGGTGCTATCGCGGAACCGTCCGGCGCGGTCGACGCGCACCGTGTGACGGCGCGTACGGGCGACGGACGATGGCGGATTGCCCGCAGCGCTCATTTTTTCAAAATTGACCCTTGCATGCCTTGCGGGCTTTGGGTACTATCTTTCTTGCTGCTTTTGTCGGAGTGGCGGAATTGGCAGACGCGCTAGCTTGAGGTGCTAGTGTCCTAACCACGGACATGCGGGTTCAAGTCCCGCCTCCGACACCATCGAATCCTCGGGGCCTCGTAAGAGGCCTTTTTCATGTCGCGACCACCCATGCTCGCGATCCTTGGGCGTATAGTTCGATTCCGGCGCTTCTCGATACGCGATTTCCATCCGATTCCGAACTCTTGAAAAGCGAGGCGCCGGGGCACGTCCCGTGGTCGTTTTTTCCCATTCTGGAGGGGGCGAGGGCGTATGCAGAGTTAGCGGGAAACGATTCGGCAATTTTCGGAATGGAAATCGCAGCTCAAGGGTTTATCGGGGACTTGATTCGCATGCGGATGCAGAAGAGTCGTCCAAGACGACAGCATAAGAAGCCGAATAGCATTCGAATGCGCTGGGAATCGGCCCGATTCAGCAGCTGATTTCTCCATAACGAGAGAAATTGACCACGAGTGTTGCTCCGAAGCAATAGTGGGTTGAAAGATTATCGGTAACGATGAATAACGAGAGCTGAATATGCAGACGGAATTTGAACGGTGCCGCATCGTCGGTCCGTTCGAGCTCTGCCGCGAGAACGCGACCTCACCGCGTCCCTGAACGGTGTCGTATCTCCGGTCCGGTCGGGTTGACCACGAGTCTGCGGCCCGTATCCTGCCGCCTCTGTCCTGCGGCCGGTGAACCTGCAGCTGTCGGATGCCCTCTATTGCGGATAGCGTCTGCCTGGAGCATATGCCAGCGGAGCCCTCGGGCATGCGCGCCGGTGCAACCGGGTAAGATAGGACGAGGTGATCAATTCTGCCTGCGCCGCGTGCCGAGCGGTCTTACCCGGCGGGCGAGAGCGGTATGGCCCGATGGCGGCGGGACCGCCTTTCGGACAGGGGGAGGGAAGACGGAAGCGATGGATGCGATGCGCCAAGAGGAGCTGCACGACATCACGCAGCTCGCCGAGCTGACGAGCGATGCGCTTGCCATATGCTCCCCCGATGGCTCCGTCATCCATGCGAACGCCCGGCTCGTCGCGCTCACGGGATGCGACCGCGCGAATCTCATCGGCTCCGACATCAAGGACGTCCTCTTCACCGACCGCTTCGAGCGGGCAGGCGACCATAAGCTTCCTCTTCCGCTCGATGGCACGCCAACCCAGCTCATGCTCAAGCTCGTGGACGGCTCGTTCGTTCCCGTCGAGGCGCGTGCGATCGCGGTCTCGCCGCGCCATGCGGGTCTGGGGCCCATCCTCTGGCGCCGCGGCGTCACCGCGGACCGCATCCTCGTGGTGGTCCGCAGCCTTGAATCCGAGTACGTCCATGAGCGTCAGATGCGCCGCGTGATGACCGAGCTCCAGTCCGCCAACAAGCGCCTCTCCGGCACGCTTTCCGTGATCATGGCGACCGTGGGCGCCCATAACCTGCCGGCGCTGCTCGATGCCGTGTTGAACGAGCTCGTGGACGCGCTCGACGCCGACGGCACCACGTTCTACTTTTCCGAGGGCGGCGGCTTCAAGCTCCGGGGCATCTCGGACGGCCTCGCCCGCGACTTCGTGCCCGAGTTCATCCCCTACGGCGCCGGCGTTCCCACCTACGTGCTGCGCGAGGGGCGCTCCTGCCGCCTTACCGTGCAGCCGCCCGACGAGGACTCCCCGAATCCCGATGGCGCCGTCTACGACATCGACCGGCGCGTGAGCCGGCGCTTGCGCATGGAGAACATGCCCCCGTTCAAGACGATGATCGCGGTCCCGGTCTTTTTCGGGCAGCAGGTGCTCGGCGTCATCGAGGTGGGATGGAAACGGCACCTGCTGCCGCGCCAGTACGACGTGAACGTGCTCGAGGTCATCTGCGACTACCTCTCCATCGAGCTCATGAGCCTCGTCACCACCTTGCGCTCGCAGCGCAGCGCCGAGCTCACGCGGTCGATCGGACGCGTCCATGACCTTCTGTACTCGCTGGAGGACGACCGCACGCTCGCATGGACGGAGATATCCGGCGAGGTGCGCCGCATGCTCGCCTGCCATATCTGCCCGGTCGTGTTCGACCGCGACGAGGGATGCTACGTGATCGATTACGAGGGGAAGGTGAAGGTGGTCCTGCCGGGTGACACCGAGCGCATCTTCTTCTCCGCCACAGCGCCCGCCCGCCGCTCGGGCGCGGCGATCTCCGACCACTTCCAGGATTCCGAGTACGCGGCGGAGGAGCAGCTTGATTTCGCGCGGCTCACGCGCATCGACCAGGTGTCGTGGGCGAGCGACTGGCTCGCGGCGCATGACCTGCCTAGCCAGGGCGTCTTCATCGACCGCGGCGTCATGGTGCTCGATGCCGACGGCGAACCGGTGCGCCCTGCAGAGGGCGAGGCTCCCGTTTGCGCGCCCGAGCAGGACGACCCGGCGGGGCCGCCGCGGATGTTCCTCATCCTGCGCGATGCGAACCAGGAACCGATCGACGACGTGGAATACGACTACCTCGTACGCCTTGCGCATGATTTCGAGCTCTACAGCAGAAGCGCCATGCGAAAGCGCGAGGACCGCCATATCGCCCAGGCCCTTCAGTCGGGGATGCGCAGCGAACTCGGGCACGTCGCAGGCATCACCGCCGACGCGCTCTATTCCTCGGCGACGCGCCAGGCGCTTGTCGGCGGCGATTTCTACACGCTCACGCAGCTGCCCGACGACCAGGCGATGATGATCTTGGGCGACGTCTCGGGCAAGGGGATCGAGGCGGCGTCCATGTCGGCCCTCGTGAAGACCGCGCTCTCCGCCTACGCATGGGAGGGGGCGAGCCCGCAGCGCATGGTGCGCTCGCTCAACTCCATGCTCATGAGCTTCTCGCGCGTGGAGACCTTCGCCACCATGTTCATCGCCAAGATCGATCTTCGCCATGGTACGGCGACGTACTGCTCGGCGGGGAACCCGCCCTCGATGCTCGTGCGCAAGACGCGGCTCGGCGCGGGGGAGGAGGCGCTCGTGACGAACGAGATCGAGCTGCTGAGCACCCAGTCGGGCGTCGTGGGCGCGTTCGAGGGCATGGCGTTCGAGACCGGGACCTTCTCGTTCGACGCGGGGGACGTGCTGTTCATGTACACCGACGGTGCGATCGAGGCCAGGGACCCCCAGGGCGAGTTCTTCGGCGAGCGTCGTTTGCGCTCCACCCTGCTGGGGGCTGTCGATGCGGGCGTGGAGGGCCTGTGCCAGCGTGTGCTCGAGGAGCTCGATCGCTTCTGCGCCGGCGCGCTCGAGGACGATATCGCGCTCGTCGCGCTGCGGTTCGACCGGGTGCCCGAGCGATGACGGTCCGTTCCGCCCGGCGACCGCCGGCTGCCCTATGCCGGAAAACGCCGGGCGGGGTGTATAGCGCGCGCTGCTGGGGGGAACCATTTCGATATGCGTGAATGGAACGACATAGCCGTCTTCGCCCCGCCGGGCGATATCGATATCTCGACGCTTCCGGCGCTTCGGGCAGAGGTCGATGCCGCGCTGGATGCCGGCGTGCGCCGCGTGCTCATCAACTGCCAGAACGTCGGGTTCATCGATTCGAGTGGCCTGGCGTTCCTGCTGTCCCGCGCAAGCCGCCTCATGCGTGTGGACGGCATGCTCTCGCTCGCCAACGCCTCTCCCGCGGTTGCCCGCTTCATCCAGATCGCGAAGCTCGTCGACGTGCTGCATGTGACCATGGCCGACCGGAGTCCCGTGCCCACGCTCGCGCCGGGGGAGGCGTCGCTGTGGAGCCGCTCGATCGCCATCGCCGAAGGGGTGGAGAACCTCCCCGCCTATCGGCACCGTCTGGTGGAGCTTCTGGACCAGACGCCCATGTCCCGCGATGCCGTGTTCGACCTCGCCCTTGCGGCAGGGGAGGCTCTGGGCAACGCCTACGACCACGCAGGCGGCATCTCGTGCATGATGGGCGTGCGGGCGTATCGCGACCGCGTGGTGGTGGAGGTCGTAGACGGCGGTGCGGGTTTCGAGATTCCCGAGGATGAGGAGCCCGAGGCGACCGAGGAGCGCGGTCGCGGCATCAAGCTCATGCGCATGCTCGTTGACAGCGTGGAGATTTTCCGGCGCACCGACGCCGCGGGAACCGTCTGCCGGTTGGTGAAGCTGATCTAGCTTGCCGCGTGCCCTGCCTACCGAAACGAAAGCAGCCCGGAAGCGAGGGGCTTCCGGGCTGCGTACGGTGCATGGAGGCGACGCCCAGATTCGAACTGGGGGTAAAGGCTTTGCAGGCCTCTGCCTTACCACTTGGCCACGTCGCCGATGAAAAAGGCCGAATACGAAATCCGGCCCTTTACATGCGATGGAGCGGACAACGGGGCTCGAACCCGCGACCCCAACCTTGGCAAGGTTGTGCTCTACCAACTGAGCCATGTCCGCTTGCAGGTAGATACAATACACGAGCGCGCACGCGAGTGCAAGCGATGATTTGAAAAAATTTCTGGAGTAGAATCTCCCTGCAGGTCAAAGCCGAAAAACTCCGCGTTCGACGCGCTTCGTATGCAGGTGCGGCGGGCCGGCGACGTTTCCGAGAGGCGGTTCACCCCCACAGCCCATGCTGACCATCTCGATCCTCATATTGCTCGCCTTCGTCGCGATACGCGTCACCCTCGGCGCCGTGCAGCGCTACCTCGAGGCACGGGCGCGCGGACGTGCGTTCAGCGACATGATCGAGCAGGGGCGCGTCGAGGCGGGCGTGATCGGTGCTGCCAAATGGTCCGACTCGCGACGGACGGGCCGGGTGCGCGCGAAGCTCTCCGCGCGCCAGCGCGAGGCGATTCTGAATGCGCGCCTCCAGATGCGCGAGGACTTCCTCGCCGATCACGCCCCCGGTATCTACCAGTACATCATCATCTTCCTCATCGCATCGGTGCTGGGTCTGATCATCGAGACCGTCTACACCTTCATCATGTTCGGCGTGCTCGAAAGCCGCGTCGGGTTCGTGTGGGGGCCGTTCTCGCCGCTCTACGGCGTGGGCGCGGTGGCGCTCACCATGATCTTGTGGCCGCTCAGGCATCTGCCGACCTGGAAGCTGTTTCTGGTCTCCGCGGTGGTGGGAGGCGTGCTGGAGCAAGGTGCCGGCTGGTCGATGGAGCATTTCGCCCATGCGCAGTCTTGGACCTATCTGGGGCTTCCCGACCACATCACCCAATGGGTGGCCTGGCGGTTCCTGATCATGTGGGGCATCCTCGGGGTGGTCTGGTGCCGTGCCATCATGCCCGAGATGCTCTTCCGCATCGGCGAGCCGACCACGCGCCGCCAGGCGCTCGTGGTGTCGCTCCTCGCGGCCTTCATCGTGCTCGACGCCTGCATGACCGTCGCGTGTTTCTGGCGCGCCGGCCAGCGCTTCGAGGGCGTGCCGCCGCAAAACGCGTTCGAGCGCTATGTTGACAACCATTTCGACGACGAGTTCATGCGGGAGAAGTTCGAGAACATGAAGGTGGGGGAGGACCTGCCGATCGCCGACCGGTAGGCCGGTGGCGCATCGGAGGGCGACGCGTCCGGTGCGAGTTCGAGGAATTTGAAACTTTTGCTTTACACGCCCAGCGCGGTTCGGTATATTATCCCTTGCGCTTGCACGCGAGCGCGACATACGGGCGTTTAGCTCAGGGGGAGAGCGCTTCCCTGACACGGAAGAGGTCACAAGTTCAAATCTTGTAACGCCCACCACGAATGATACAGGCCGGAGACTATGTTCTCCGGTCTGTTTTGCTATCGGTCCACGGGCGGTCCATCAACCTGTCTGCTGAGAAGGTGGCGTGGCGCGCAAGCGTAGAATATCGCCTACGTGTAGCGGGGTTCGTCGCGAGATGGGCATCGTTTCAAAATGGACGCCGACCTATGAGGATCGTCTCGATAGGGACGGTAAAGACGTTTAACGCGTCAGCGACCTGCCGGTGGGGTCCAGATTCGATATCGAGCCCTAGCTCGCCTTCTTGCTGTTCGGCGAGCCGGTTCTGGGGTGCGCTATCGGGGCAGCAGCCGGCGTCGTCATGTCCGCCAGGCAGCGTGGGTCCGAGGTGGTGACGTTCGTAGCCGTCGGCGCCACACCAGGCCTCTGCCTCGCGGTCGCGGCAATCGAGGCTGTCGTCCACGCGGTCAACGCGACGCTCGCGGCTCTTGCATGCGCGGTTCTATCTGATGTGCTGTTATCGGTTATCCTCGAGCTTCTGCTCGCGGGTACGCTCACGGCGCTTAACCCTCTCCCGTTGCTCGCCGTTTTCTGCCTGGGGCTCGCGTTGGTGCTCGCGACGCAGCTTTTTGCCACGCTTGCCTCCCTGCGCGGGGAGCCTGTTCCTCGGGTCGAGTGACGGCCAGAAGGCCCTGTTCATCAAGGCAAAGCCTTTGAGGTATCGTAGGAGCCGGCCCTTTCGGGGGCCGGCTCGGTTCTTTACCGAGCATCCTTGCCGGCAATCGCCCTGAAGGGAGAGGCTGTGGGATATCGGCTCAGAACCCTCGACATGTCAGAGGTGGCGCGGCTTGAGCCGCTCTACCATGAGCTTGCACGGCATCACAACGAGGTGTCCGCGCACTTCGGTGGCAGCTTTCCCGGAATGCCGATTGAGGAGCAGTTGCGCGACTGCGCCGAGGATCTTTCCGATGGCAAGGCGGAGGTGGCGATCATCGAGGAGCAAGGCGATCCGGTCGCCTTCTGCAAGGTTGATGTCGCCGGTTGTAACGGTTACCTCGACGAGCTCGTCGTCATGCCCGGGCATCGTGGACGGGGTCTGGGATCGCAGCTCATGGCCTGGGCGGACGGCGTTTTCCATGAACTCGGTGTGTGCCAGGTCGAGCTTCGGGTGGTTATTGGTAACGAGGGCGTTCAGCGCTTCTACGAACGTCACGGCTTCCTGCCCTCGGCGCTGGAGATGAAGAGGGTGCAATAGGACGCCTTGTCGAGGCGAACATCGGGAATGCCTTCTCCGGTAGTCAAAAATGACCGCAATTGCACGAATCTGCGGAGCTCTCCATGCAACTTAAGCGCCGCGGCGACGACAGGGCGAGATGCCTTCCCTGTTAGGCGCTGTCTCGAATCGAGGATTTTGACGTAATCGTGCAAATGCGGTCAGAAATGGCTAAGCGTCGGGGCAAAGCGCATCGCATCCTTGTTCCCGGCAGGACGAGGTATCATAAAAACGAGAGCACCCGGTACGAGGGAGGTGCCCCATGGGCGCACGTGGCGATTTCGGACGTGTCGGGAGCGGCGGACGGATGCCCCGGGCGGTCATCGTCTGCGCGGCGGCCTATGCCATCATCTGGGTCGCGTGCGTCGCGTGGTATTGGTTAGGCATCGTCGACGCGACGTCGGCGACCGCCGGTTCGGCGATCTTCGCCTACATCCTGGTCACGCACTACGTGGCGCTGCCGGCGGCAGCTTTTGCAATCGGTACCGTCGTGGGCTGGCGGCGCAATTTGGGTCGTGTGCGCTTCGCCGTCGCCCCCGCGCTTGCCATCGCATACGCGCTCGCCCCCATCGTCACCTTCTCGATCTCCAACGCGCTCGGGCTGAGCAACATCGCCGAGGCCGACCTCATGGCGCTCGCGGTGGGGCTCGTTCCGGTGGCGCTGGGCCTCGCGGTAGGGGCGGTCGCTCGCTCTTTTTCGCATCGGGCATAGGGGAGTGCGCATCGCCGTAACGGCACAGCTACAATACCGTCATGGACCGGACGGAGGGCGAGGCCATGACGGACACCAAGCGGCACGGATATGCACAGGTCAACATGCATATCGGGCAACATATGGATACGGACTCCCTGCTGCGGGAGCTCCGCGCGGGCGACCCGCGGGTCTCGATGACGGGGTTTCAGGGTCTGGAGCTCGCAGGGGTCGATGCTGCGGATGCCCGGTGGGACCAGGTGGTCTTTCGCGACTGTACCTTCGAGGACGTCGATTTCTCGCGAAGCACCTTCACCGATGTCGTCTTCCAGGGATGCCGTTTTATTTCCTGCCTCATGGAGGCGTGCTGGCTCAACCGCGTGGACATCCGGTCGTGTTCGGCTCCGGGGCTGTCGCTTGCCAAGGGGCGGGCGACGGGGCTTGCCATCGAGGACTCCCAGCTGCGCTACGCCAACTTCTCCGAGATGAACGTGAAGGGCCTGCGGGTGGGCGCGACCTCGCTTTCCGAGACCTCTTGGCGCAGCGTGCGCCTTTCCGGCGCCGCGTTCGCGTGCTGCGATCTTTCCGGTGCGGAGTTCGCCCGCACATCGCTTTCCGGTATCGACCTCTCGACCTGCGACATAGCGGGCATCGTGGTCTCGGGTGACTTCCGGGAGCTGCGTGGGTGCGTCATCGATGCCTCCCAGGCGGCCGACCTCATCGGCCTTCTGGGCGTGCGCGTGCGCGACGACTAAGGCGTCCGGAAGCGGAGATAGGAGGGGCGATATGAGGGTCACGGTGCTGGTCGAGAACGCGACGCCGTCGAGTCGCCTGGCGGCGCGGCATGGGCTGAGCCTCTTTCTGGAGATCGGGCGGCCCGACGCGTCGCCGTTGCGGATTCTGTTCGATATGGGGCCGGATTCGACGCTTGTCGACAACGCGCGGGTGCTCGGGGTCGACCTTTCCACGGCCGATCTCGCCGTCGTCTCCCATGGGCATGCGGACCATGGGGGAGGGCTCGGTGCCTACCTCGCTGCGACGCCCTCCTCATCCGCTCCCGTCTACGTGCGACCGGGCGCGTTCGCGCGCCACCTTTCCGGAACGCCCGAACGCCGTCACGATATCAGCCTCGATCCGACGCTCGCCGCGTGCGAGCGCATCGTCTGGACGAGCGGCGTACACGGGGTGGCGCCTGGCGTCACCCTCTTCTCCGATGTGGCGCGGCATGCCCCCGAGCCCGCGTCGAACGAACGGCTCTTCGAGGTAGGGGAGGACGGCGGGCTCTTGCGCGACGCCTTCTCCCACGAGCAGAGCCTGCTGGTCGAGGAGGCCGGCAGGGCGATCCTCGTCTCGGGCTGCTCGCATGCCGGCATCCTGAACATCATGGACCGTGCGGAGGAGCTTGCCGGGCGCCCGCTCGATGCCGTCGTCGCCGGGTTCCATCTTACGGCGCCGAGCGCGGGCGCGGTCGAGGATGCCGCCCGGGTCGAGGAGATCGCGTTCGAACTCGAACGGCACCCCGCCAGCTACTACACCTTCCACTGCACCGGGATGGCCGCCTTCGGCATCCTGCGCGACGTGCTGGGGTCGCGCGTGACCTACCTCGCCTGCGGCGGCGAAGCGCTTGTCTGAGCGGTGCCCTACGCGGCGAACAGGCTCTTCAGGTTGAGTTCCGCCTGCACGGTGCGGAGCATGAGGTCGGTGTCCGCGAGGCCCAGGTGCCGCTCGGCCTCGTCGTGCGCGAGGGTGCCGCGGCGGCGCGCCCAGTTCTCCAGGCTCGCAGGGGATGATTCGCGCGGCAGCGTCGCGACCTCGCTGTCCAGGCGGCGGCAGATGTCGCGCGAGTCGACGATGCGAATCTTGCCGGCGCGCTTCGCTTCGGCGTAGCCGTCCAGGTGGAGCATGAACCAGGAGTCCTCGAATGCGGCGTTGTGCGCCATGTAGGGATAGCGCTTCATGAGGCGCAGGAGCGCCGCCTGGGCCTTCTTGTCCTCGCGGAAGGGCGTCTTCCCGTCGATATCGTTCCAGGTGATACCGTGGATGTCCGACAGCGGCACGCCGGCGGTCTTATACGGGTCCTCGGGGATGCCGAAGAAGTGCTCCTGGCCGTCGCGCGGTTGCGCGGTCGAGGTGAGGTCCATGAGCTCGAACCCCACGTTCAGGATGTAGCCGCGCTCGGGCGCGCGCCCCGTGGTCTCGATGTCCACGCCGAGGACCGTGCCCTTGATGGGCTTGCGCACGTAGGCCACCGCGTAGGCGTTCTTGTCGCCGCGCACCTCGCGCGCGACGGATGCCGCCGAGCGCTTCTGCAGCGCGCCGATGCCCTGGCAGAGCTCCTCGTCGGTGAGCGAGCGGGAAAGCAGCGTGGAGGAGAGGTTGCGCAGGCGCGCCTCGCCGATGGCGTCGCATACGGCGCGGTTGCGGTCGCCGAGCTCGCGCACCAGATCGAAGCTGAACGCGGGCTCCTCGGAGGCCATCCACTCGGCGTAGAGGGTCTTGCAGGCATCCTCACCCTTCAGGCGCTCGGCCTCCATGACCTCGTAGCCGCTGCCGAAGATGAGCTCGGGAAAGTAGTAGGAGTTGGCGTAGTCAAGCGCCTCGGCGAGTTTCATGGGCGATATCCCCCTATGTTCAAGGCGGCCCGGGCAAGGACCCGGGCGGCGCGGTTTTCCGTTACCGTATTGTAGCCGCGTCCGAGAAGGTGTGACCGCCCCGTGGTGGTCGATACACGATGTTGCCATCGACCGCGGGATGGGTATCATAGGCGGGTCTCTCGCTCCGCGCGGCTGCCGTGCATCCGTGCGCCAACGCGCGCCTGCGCGCATGCGCATGGCGGAGCGAGTCGGAAGATCATGCCAGGGAGTGAGCAGGTTACGAGGGAGTGAGCAGATGGAGCTCGTGACGCACATCCTTGTCCACGCGCTGGAGGACACGGTGCCGCTCGTGCCGTTCCTGCTGCTCACCTATCTTGCCCTCGAGCTGCTCGAGCATATGGCGGGGGAGCGTGTGAACGCCGCCGTGCGCCGCGCCGGTGCGGCGGGACCCGTCGTCGGCGCGGTTCTGGGCGTGGTGCCGCAATGCGGTTTCTCTGCCATGGCGGCGACGCTCTATGCCGGGCGCGTCATCACGCTTGGCACCTTGGTGGCGGTCTTCCTGTCCACCTCGGACGAGATGCTTCCCCTGCTGGTCGCCGGCGGCGTCGATGCGGGCCCGCTTGCGGGCATTCTCGCGGCGAAGGCGGCGATCGCGCTTGTCGCGGGTGTCGCGGTCGACGGGGCGCTCCGCGTGCTCAGGCGCAGTCCCCGCGTGCATGCGGCCCTCCGTCGCGGCGTGCTGGGCCCCGCTGCGGTCGCGGGCGAG
>CASFIQ010000001.1 GCA_949294785.1 uncultured Collinsella sp. | reverse complement strand
CGCGCGGGCGAAGGCGACCGGGTCGGCGCCTCGCGGCAGGCGGCGCAGCTCGGAGGCGAGCAACGCCTCGTTGGCAAGCGGCATCGCCCCGGGAACGGGCAGCCATCCGGCGACGAGCGCCTCGCGGGCGCGCGGCGTGCGCAACGAGAGCGTCCCGAACTCGACGCGCGCATCGATGCCACCGGGAAGCGTCGCCGAGCCCGCGCCGGCGGCGACGAGTTCCAGGACTCCTTCGACGTGGCGCATCTCGAGCCGGGCCTCGGCATCGAGCTCGCGGACCGCGAGGCGCACCATACGGCGCGCGATGGAGATCTCGGCGGCGGCGAGCCGGCGGGCGTCGACCACGCGAAGGCCCGTTTCCCGGCGCCGCGTCGCGGCGCGCAGCGCGGTAGCGGCGAGCTGGGACATGAAGGCGTCCTCGTCGCCCAGGATGTCGCAGGTACCAGATATCGTCCGGGCAAGCTGGTCGTTGCGCTCCCGCGCGACGGGGATCACCCGGTGCCGCACGAAGTTGCGCAGGTACGCGGTATCTTGATTCGATTCATCCTCGCGCCAGGAGATACCGCGCTCCTTAAGGTAGCGGCAGAGCTCCTCGTGCGTGCGGTCGAGCAGCGGCCGCACGATGATACCGCGGCGCCTCGGGATGCTGGATAGCCCGGCGGGACCCGCCCCCCGAATCGCGTTCATGAAGAAGGTCTCCGCGCGGTCGCTCGCCGTGTGCGCCGTCGCGATGCGCGCCCGCTGCCGCGGGATGCCCGCCTGCGCGCAGAGTTCGCGAACCAGGCGGCGCGCAGCGTGATAGCGCACCTCGCGCGCAGCGGCCTCGAGGTTCTGGGGGCCCAGGTCGTCGAACGAGGCGTGCTCCACGCACAGGGGCAGCCCGAAGCGCTCGCAGAGCGCCCGGACGAACTCCTCGTCCGCATCGGAGGCCGCGCCGCGCAGATGGTGGTTCACGTGCAGCACGTGGAGGCGCTCCCGTGCGATGCGCGCGACGCCCCTGCCGTCCGCGATATCGAGCGCCGACGTGCATGCCAGCACCAGAAGCGCGGTCGAGTCCGCCCCACCTGATACCATAAGCACCACGGGGGCACCTGCGGCGGAAACCGGCGTGCGCCCGCGCTCCAGCGCCGCGGCGGCTCGAGCGGATGAGAAATGTTGTGCGACCGTGGGCACGGGGAGCCTCCTTCGTTTCCTGTAGCCATTGTAGCCTGCGAGGGGAACATGACGGATATCGACGAGACGGATGCACGCGACCACCGGGGTCATGATGCCGCGCGCGGGAACGGCGCCGTGTGCGAGGATTCCCGCGGCACGCGCGGGCACCGCGGCACCCCGACGCTACAGCGGCGTCTTCACCTGCACATCTTAGGAAGCGGCTCGAAGGGTAACTGCGCCGTCGTGGAGGGGCCGGCGGGCCTCATCATGATCGACGACGGCTTCTCCCGCAAGCAGGTCATCGAGCGCATGCACGAGCTCGACCTCGACGAGGACGACGTCCGCGCGCTTATCGTCACGCACGAGCACTCCGATCATGTGAGCGGCATCGCCGTGTGGAGCCGTCGTTTCGGGGGTGAGCTCCTCGCGAGCGCGGGAACCCCTGAGGCCCGCCAGGCGCTCGGCGACCTGCCCTTCACCACCTTCATGCCCGGTGACGTCATCGAGATCGCCAGCGTGCGCGTGAGCACCTTTCCCACCATGCACGACGTGGTCAACCCGGTTGGCCTGCGCTTCGATTGCGACGGGGACTCCATCGGCATCTGCACCGACACCGGCGTTATCACACCCGGGGCCCGGCGCGCGCTCGCCGGCGTGCGCGTGCTGGGACTGGAGAGCAACCACGATATACCGATGCTTCGCACTGGGCGCTATCCGCGCGCGCTGCAAGACCGCATCGCCTCCGAACGCGGGCACCTCTCCAACGACCAGGCGGCGTCGGCGGCGCGCGAGCTCGTTTCCGAACGGACCGAATGCGTGGTCGCCCTGCATATCTCGCAGGAGAACAACCGACCGAGCCTCGCCGTGCGCGCGATCGCCGGCGCACTCGGGGCGGCGCTCGACGACGAGCTGGGCTCCTCCGCGACGCTCGAGCGCGCGGGCGGCCTGCCCGACCTGCGCGTGCGCGCCGCCGGCCAGAACCGCCCCATCAGCATCTGGTGACGGCCTTGGCGCAACCCGCACGCCGATGAGACGCGAAAGCCCCGGAGGGCCCGCGGTGCGGATGCACCACCAAGCCCTCCGGGGCGCTATGATGCCGCTGCCGAGTCTGCGCGGCTACCTTGGCCTCGATGCCTCGCGGCTAGTCGATGGCGATCTTCGTGACGTTCTTCTTCTCGACGATCTTGGGCACGGTCACCGTCAGCACGCCGTCGGCGAAGCGGGCGGAAAGCCCCTCGCTCGAGGCATCCTTCAGGTAGACGCCGCGGGTCGCGCTGTAGGCGCAGAACTCCTTCTGCAGGTAGTTCTTGCCCTTGTCCTCCTCCTTCTCCTCAACCTTGACGGAGATGGACAGACGACCCTCGTTGAGCTCGACGTCGATATCGTCCTTGCTGACGCCGGTGAGGTAGGCCTTGACCTCGTAGCCCTCGCCGGTGTCCTCGACATCCATCGGGAACGCCTTGGTGGAAAGCGCCGAGTTGCCGAAATCGAGCATGTCGTCAAACGCGTCCATGAGGGCGCTCGTGGTGGGACGGAGACCGAAGACCGAACGGTACGGAATCATGCTTGCCATAGTTACCACTCCCTTTTCTCCCGCCGCCCCTCTGGCGGCGGGCTTTTTGTTTGACGCCTATGTTATGCCCCCTGAGGCGCGATGTATTCATCTCAATTCAGATTTTTTAAGCGTCACATAATCATCAAACCTAAGTCGCATACGCTTAGATTTTTGAGAATCATGGTGGCGGTCATGAACTCGAAGGGGGCAGACGGCAGGTTCTCGAGCGGTTCATTCAACTATCGGCTGAATGATTCGATATCGGACGGCGCTGCCTTGTGGTTCGTGAGAAAACGCCTTGGTTTTCGCTGACGCCCCAACATTCCCGCTCCCAAGGCCGTACAATAGCCGAAACGGGCATCAGGTAAGGTTGCTTTCATGGTCGAACAGGGACGGACAGAGGGCGGTACGAGACCGAGCGGGCGCGCGGCCGCCACCGGGCGGCGCGAGGTCGCCCCCGACGGGCGGGCCATGTATCGGCGCCAGACGCCGCATGTCACCCAGGAGCCGATCGTGGACGAATCCCTGAGACCGCTACCCGGCGAGATGACACCGGGCGCCGCCCCGGTCGCGACCCGGAGACGCCGGCACATGGGCACCGCGACCTCGGACCCGCAATATCTGCCCCCCACCGATTCCGCGCGCGGCACGCGGCGGCAAGCGCCCCGCGATCCGTCCGCTCCCGACGCGGCGCCGCGGCAGGAGCTTCACTTCGAGCGCTACCTCGAATCGCCGAAGCCCGGCAAATCAATCTTCACCGCGCGCCAGCAGCGGTCGCGCCGCACCCGCCTCATGGTTGCGCTCATCTTGCTCGCCGTCGTGCTCGCCGCGCTCGTCTGGTTCCTCTTCTTCAGGTAGGAGCAGTCTTGGCAGCATCCGACATCGCATGCACAGACGGCGCACGCTATGTCTACGCGGACAACGCCGCGACTACCCCGCTCTCGCCTTCCGCCCTTGCGGCCATGATGCCGTACCTCACCGAGCGCTTCGGCAATCCCAGCGGCATCCACCGCGTCGCCCGCGAGGCGGCCGAGGCGCTTGCCGCGGCGCGCGAGCATCTCGCCGGCTGCCTGGGCGCCGAGGCGCGCGAGGTCTACTTCACAAGCGGCGGCTCGGAATCAGACGCCTGGGTGCTTACCGGGGCGGTCCAGCGCTTTCGCGACATCCACGGCGCCGAGGCACCCGTGCGGCTGATCACGTCCGAGATCGAGCATCATGCGGTACTGCACACCGCCGAGGAGCTCGCCAGGCAAGGTGCCGAGGTCATCTACCTGCCGGTCGATAAGGTCGGCCAAGTCGAGCCCGCGGCGCTGGAGGAGGCGCTCGCACACGCCGAGGAGGCGAACCGCGCGAGCGGCTCGCACGCGCCCGCGGCGGCGCTCGTCTCGATCATGCTCGCCAACAACGAGGTGGGGACCATCCAGCCCATCGCCGCGCTCGCGCGCATCGCCCACGCGCACCGCGCGCCCTTCCACACCGACGCCGTGCAGGCGGTCGGCCACATCCCCGTGAACGTGCGCGATCTGGCCGTCGACGCGCTCTCGCTTTCCGCCCACAAGTTCCACGGGCCGCGCGGCACCGGCGCGCTCTACCTGCGCGAGGGGTTCTCCATTCCTCCCCTCATCCGCGGCGGCGCGCAGGAACGCGGCGAGCGCGCGGGGACCGAGAACCTTGCCGGCGCGATCGGTATGACCGCGGCGCTCGAGGAGGCGCTGGCGGACCTCGACGAGCGCATGCGCCACGTCGCCGATGCGCGCGACGAGCTCGTCCGGCACGTGCTCGCCGAGGTTCCCAATGTGCGCCTGACGGGAGACCCGGCACGTTCCGGCAGGCTGCCGGGCATCGCGTCGTTCGTCTGCCACGATGTGGACGGTGAGCTGCTGGTGGTGCTGCTCGATGCCGCCGGCATCGCAGCGGCGACGGGCTCCGCCTGTTCGACCGGCTCGACCGACCCCTCGCACGTCGTCACCGCCCTAGGTATCCGCGATCCGCGTTGGGCGCGCGGCTCGCTCAGGCTCTCGCTTGCCGACGACATCTCCCCCGAGGACCTGGCGCTGCTGATGCAGCGGGTACCCGAGCAGATCATGCGGGCCCGCAGCCTCAGCGCGACCGTCTGACGCACCCGCGGCGCGCAACCTTGACGAAAGCCCTAGATATGCCCCTGCTCCTCGGGGTCGAAATCGACGCCCTCGTCGGCGCTCGTCGAATCGAAGGATGCATCGAAGGCGTCGTCGATATCGGTGCCCAAGGGGTCGATATCGAGCTCATGCAGCTCCTCGTCGAGGCTTTCCTCGTGGCGTGCGGCGCGAAGGCGGTCCGCCTGCGCGACCGACATGACGTGCGTGTTGGTCATGATGCCGTTGAGCATGACGAAGGGGTGCTTGAACGCCGAGCGCACCGCACGGATGACGATGCTCGCCAGCCAGACGCCGTAGACGCTCAGCAGCACGGCGCGCATGCCCGCGGCGCCCATGGAGGCCTCGTCGCCCACGCGCGTGAGGATGCTCCCCGCCTCGGGGAAGACCGCGGCGAACCAAACCGGCACCAGCAGGAAGCACCAGATGATAAGCCCGTAGCGCGCGACATAGGACCAGGGGCGGGCGCTCGACCCGTCCGGGCGCACCACGCGCAGCCCGCACGCCTTGTGGCCGATCGTCTGCCCGCGCGTCGCCATGGGAACCAGCATGAACGCGACGCCGGTCGCGATGAAGAGCGCACCGATGCGCCCGGTGTCGGTGGAGAAGAGCTCCGGCAGCAGCGCCCTGAGGCCGAAGAACACCGCCGCCGTCACCGCGGCATCGACGATGAAGGCGACAAGGCGCCGCGTGAACGTGGTGTGCGCGGCGCCGCGCTCGATGGCGGCCTCTTCCACGTCATCGATATCGGGCAGGAAGGCGCAGAGCGGGAACGAGACCCAAAAGCCCAGCATGGCGCCTGTGGTGTTGGTGATGAGGTCGTCCACATCGAACAGGCGGTACGGGTGCTCGTAGATACCGAAGAGGCCCGTCACCTGCGAGACCTCGAAGAAAAGTGAGAAAAGAAAGCCCAATATGAGCACCTGCCACCAACGGCGCTGGAAAAGATAGCGCAGATAGATGCCGAAGGGCATGGTGAGCAGCACGTTGAACAGCACCGTGTAGACGCTGGGGCTGGCAAGCCAGCGCGCCCAGGACGCCGGCGATGCGGGATCGAGCCATGCGGCGGCGCTGCGCATGCCGCCCAGAAACAGGCCGGGCTGGAGCTGCGGCACGGCGGCGCTCGCCACAAACGCCGTGCGGTCCGCCGGCAGCGGCAGGATGACCATGAAGTAGGCGCACATGAGGTAGAAGATGAAGGTGAAGACCAGGAAGGTCTTCCAGACCGAGATGCTGCCGAACGACCGATACTGGTAGATGGCATAGGGCAGGGCGAGCACGGCGGAGATCACCGGAAAGAGCACCGCCGCGACGAAGACGTTGTTCAGATAGGTCTGCATGGTCAGCCCTCGAGCGCTTCGACGGCGGCGGGCAGGTCGAACAGGCTGTCGAGCACCGCCTCGGTCTTCTGGTACATCTCCTCGGTGGGGGTGAGGACGTTCGGCACCATGAAGGGGCGCATGCCGGCAGCGAACCCCGAGCGCACGCCGTTGGGCGAGTCCTCGACCATGGCGCAGCGAGCCGGGTCCACGCCGAGCTTCGATGCCGCGGTGAGATAGATCTCGGGATCGGGTTTGCCATGGGCGACCTCGTCGCCGCAGGTGATGCTCTCGAACTTTCCCATGAGGCCGAAACGGGTGAGGTTGAACTCGGTGATGTCGCGATAGGACGCGGTGCAGAGCGCCAGGCGGTACCCCGCGGCCTTGAGCGCGTCGAGTGCCTCGTGCGCGCCGGGCAGCATGGTGAGGTCGGTCGCGGTGCGCTCGCGACGGATCTCCCAATGCCGGTCGCTCAGACGCGTCGCGAACTCGCGGTCGAGCCCCAGCTCGTCCATGAGCATCTCGATGCTCTCGGAGACGTTATGGCCGATGAACCGACGCATGAGGTCGGACGGAACGGTGACCCCGAGCTCGCGGCCGGCCTCCTCCCAACCGGTGAACCCCAGCCGCTCGGTGTCGACGAGCGTCCCGTCCATATCGAAGATGACCGCCTCGATGATGCGAGCCATGGTTCCTCCCCAAAATCCGTATGCCGTCTGCGATGACAAGCCGCTCACGGCGAGGCGCCCGACCGGTCGCGGCCCAGGCGGCGCAATCCAGTGCGCGGTAGGCACCGGGCGGCGCCCCGGTCCCGCCGCGTTCGCACGGCAACATATTGTGACAGATGCGCCCTGCCGAGCGCGTATCATGTACGGGTATCAAAAAGTCGGCAGAACGGGAGGCGGTACCGCATGGATCGCGACGCATACGAGAAGCTCGCGGCGCTCGAAGGCCTCCTGCGCGCGCTCGCACCCGTGGCGATCGGCTTCTCGGGCGGAGTCGACTCGACGTTTCTCGCCGCGGTCGCCTCGCGGGCGATTCCCGACCAGACGGCGCTTTTCCATCTGGCCGGGCCCTTCGTGTCCACGCCAGAGCGCACCGCGTTCGCCGAGCTTTCCGGTACGCTCGGTTTGCCCGTCCGCACCATCGAGGTCGATCAGCTGACGGACCCCGCCATCGCCGCAAACGCACCTGACCGCTGCTACCGGTGCAAGCGCGCCGGCTTCGCACGCATTATCGAAGAGGCGCGCGCGTGGGCGGCCGAGTGCGGCCTCGCCCCGGAGGCCGTCTGCGTGCTCG
Organism: uncultured Collinsella sp.; assembly: GCA_949294785.1. Taxonomy (GTDB): domain Bacteria; phylum Actinomycetota; class Coriobacteriia; order Coriobacteriales; family Coriobacteriaceae; genus Coprousia. The sequence goes on along the minus strand of CASFIQ010000001.1, from coordinate 11,499 downwards.
ACGGCAGCAACGCCGATGACGCCGCCGCGACCGACCGCCCCGGCATGCGGGCCTTGGCCGAGCTTGGCGTCCGTTCCCCTCTTGCCGAAGCAGGCTTCACCAAGGCGGAGGAGCGCGCGCTTCTGCGCACGTGGGGCATCCCCATCTGGAACATGCCGGCCGGCGCCTGCCTGGCAACGCGCGTGGCAACCGGCGAGTCGATTACGACGGAAAAGCTCGGCTGCATCCGCGCTGCCGAGGACTTTCTGCACGAGCTCGGCTGCACCCAGGTGCGCGCCCGCATCGAGGGCGATGAGCTTCGCATCGAGGCATCGCCCGAAGACCTCGCCCGCATCACGACGGCCGGCATTACGATCGAGGCCGAGAGGACGACGGTTAAAACCGAAGCATGCCATGGCGAGAAGCATCGCGACGGCATGAACACGGACGATGAACCCGCAAAGGCGCCCCGGCTCAGTGGGAACATCTGCGCTCGGCTCAGCGCCCTCGCGCATGAGGCCGGCATACCGTACGTCTCCCCCATCGCGCACCTCTACCGACGCGGCAGCATGAATCATTGAACCTTTGGTTTAGTCTGGCTATACTGCGCGAGAAGCTGCGACGCGACCCCGCAGGTCATGCCATGCCGCTCGATGCAGGACGCACACATCGCAGGGAGGAGTATCGATGCTGGACATGAGAACCATCGCCAAAAAACTTACGGGTGCGACCGCTGCCGTGCTTCTCGCCACCTCGCTCGCCGCGTGCGGGGGCACGGACCAGGCACCCGCCACGACTGAGACGGAGAGTGGCACCGAAAGCGCAGAGCCCGCGGAGGACCTCGAAGAGGAAGCCGAAGACACAGCCGAACAACCCTCGCCCACCACGGTCGAGGTCAACCAAAGCGTCACCGACGAGGAGCTCGGCTACACCATCACCCTCAAGCAGGCTATCGTCGACATCCCCTTTGACGACGCCGACATCTGGGCCGACGGCTACCGCACGGGCGTTGCCGTCGAGGTGGAGCTCGCGAACAACAGCGAGTACGTAGCCACGCTGCGTGACAGCGATCTCTGCCTGCTCGTAGACGGCGAGGAGGTTACCACCACCACGAGCCGCATCAGCACCTTCCAGACGTTTGCCGACGAGAACGGCCTCACCTCGCTGCCCAATACGGGCGCCGGTCAGGGCGAGACCATCTCGGGTTGGCTGTTCTTCTACTTTGAAACCGGCTCCGGTGACCACGAGTTCGCCCTGCGTTACTCCCGCGAAGAAACCGAGGTCAGCGTAATCGGCGGTCCCGATGGCGGCTCCAGCTACACGATTCCCGCCGAGGATTTCGATATCGCCTTCTAGCCGCCAAGCCAAGGAGCCTGATTCAGCTCAGGCATCATCTACGCTTCAAAGGAGGCCGCTCGCGGTTACCGCGGCGGCCTCCTTGCTTTTCGTTTACAACTCGCGCTGCGCGAGCAGCACGTTGCCGCGCGGATCACCGATCTCGAGATCGCGCACCACCAGCACCGGCTCGGAGATGTCCGCGAAACGGTGACCGCCTAAAGCGGCATCGGCCAAAAAGGCATCGAGGCTGGGATACTCGTCATCGTCCACGTACCAGACGGTATCGAAGAAACCTCGCTCCCGTTCGTAGTCGGAGGTCATTCCCACGCGCTGCCGCACGCCGCCGTACTCCACCTCCAGATTCACGATGGGCGCCTCTATGCGCTCGCACTCGCGCATGAGGTCGACGATATCTCCCGGCATGCAGCGCAATGGCTTCCAGCGATAGGACCGCGTGCCGGCCCGGTCGAACAAATGGGAAAGCAATCTCATGACGCTCCCTCTCTCCCGCGCACGCCGCTCATGCGCCCGCCTTCGCCTTGCATCCGTTGACAAGAGGGCGCGCTGATGGTCGAGACATCAGCGCGCCCCCGTTTGACCGCCTAGTAGTTACCGACTACCTTCTACTTGCTGCCCTTCTCGCGGGCCTCCTGGTATTCCTTCACCAGGCGCTCCTGCACGTCGTGCGGCACCTGCTCGTAGCCGGCCGGCTCCATGGTGAAGTCGCCCGTACCGCGCGAGAGCGAGCGCAGGCGCGTGGCGTAGTCGGTGAGCTCCGCATAGGGCACGGTCGCCTTGATGACGGTGTCGCCGCGCTCGTTGGTATCCATGCCGGTCACACGGCCACGGGAGGCCGACACATCGCCCATCACGGCGCCAGCGTAGCTCTCCGGCACGGTGACGGTGATGTCCTCCATGGGCTCGAGCACCACCGGGCTCGCCTCGGCGCACGCCTTCTGCAGGCCGATGCGCGCCGCGGTGCGGAACGCCATCTCGTTGGAGTCAACGGGGTGATACGACCCGTCGTAGCACGCCACGCGGATCCCCGTGAGCGGGAAGCCGGCGATGACGCCGCCCTTCATGGTCTCCTGCACGCCCTTGTCGACCGCGGGGATGAGTGCGCGCGGGATGTGACCGCCCACGACCTCGTCCACGAACTCGTACTCGGTCCCATCGGTCAGGGGCTCCACGCGCAGGTAGCAATCGCCGAACTGCCCGGCGCCGCCGGTCTGCTTCTTGTGGCGGCCCTGGGCGCTCGCCACACGGCGGATGGTCTCGCGGTACGGGATCTTGATCGGCACGCTCTTGGCCTTGACCTTGGTCCGCTCCTCCAGACGGTTGAGCAGCACGCTCACCTGCGCCTCGCCCACCGCCGAGATGATGGTCTGAGCGGTCTCCTCGTCGCGCTCGATCCGCATGGTGGGGTCGGCGTCGCAGGCGCGCTCGACGAAGGTGTAGAGCTTCTCTTCGTCGCCGCGGTTCTCGGCCTCGATGGCGATGCGATACTGGCTGTTGGGGAACTGGAACGCCGCGGCCTCGACCTTGCCGGTCACCGAGAGCGTGTCACCCGTATCGGCGGCGATCTTGGTGGTGACGATGATATCGCCCGCCTCCGCCTTGCCGACCTCGGTCATCTCGCGACCGCACATCACATAGAGGTGCGCCAGGCGCTCGCCCTTGCGCGTGCGGGCGTTCACCAGCTCGACACCGGGGGTGAGGGTGCCCGTGAGCACCTTGAGGAACGAGATGCGGCCCTGCTGCGGGTCGTTCAGCGTCTTGAAGACGAAGGCCACCGGTCGGTCGTCCTCGGAGGAGATCTTCAGCGTGTCGCCGTCGACGAGCGGCATCTCGCCGTAATCGGTGGGGCTCGGGAAGTAGGTCACGATATCGTCCATGACGGAATGGACGCCGAGTTCCTTGGTGCAGCTGCCCACGAAGACGGGCACGAACAGACGGTTCGCGATCGCCTTGCCCAGAAGCCCCTCGACCTCTTCCTGTGTAAGCGCTTCTCCCTCGAGATACTTCTCCATGAGGTCGTCATCAGCCTCGGCCACGAGTTCGCACAGGGTCTCGCGCGCGGCCTCGGCCTCGGCGCGGCACTCGTCGGGGATGTCGAACTCGGTCTGCGTGGTGCCCTCGCAGTGGCGCGCCTTCATGCGCACGATGTCGATCACGCCCTCGAAGTCCTCGCCCGTGCCCCACGGCAGGGTCACGGCGCCCAGGCGCATGCCGAACCGCTCGCGCAGCGTGGCCATGGTGCCGGCGTAGTCGGCGTTCTCCTTGTCGATGCGGTTGATGAAGACGGCGCGCGCCAGGCGCAGGTCCTCGGCCGCATACCAGAGCTTGACGGTGGTGGGCTGCGGGCCGTCCGCGGCATCGACCACGAAAAGCGCCGTCTCGCATACGGCCATGGCGGCGTAGGCATCGCCGATGAAATCAGGGTAGCAGGGCGCGTCGAGGACGTTCAGGCGCATGTCCTTCCAGTCGATCGGCGCGATGGAGGTGGAGATGGAAACGCCGCGCTTGACCTCTTCGGCGTCGTAGTCAAGCGTCGGCTTGGTGCCCGCGTGCCCGCCCAGGCGCGCAGTTTTGCCCGAAAGATGCAGCATCGCTTCTGCCAGGGAGGTCTTTCCTACTCCTCCCTGGCCAACCAAGACGACGTTCCTCACATTGCCGGTTTTAGGCGCACCCATGGCAGCCTCCTTCTGAACAGGGAGACGCGCGGGAGCGTTTCATGCCGTTCGTGAACCGCGCCGCGCGCGCACCAACGTGAACATTGGTATGAGCCTACCCCGACATGCGGCGCCCGCGCCTGTGTTTTCGCCCAGCGCGCCCCTGGGCGTCGCGGATGGTCGCCCCACCGCATCGCCCTGCCGGCGCCGGGAACGCCCAATCCCCCTCACGACAGGCTGCGGACGGCACCGCTAGCCATTTTGGCCCGCTTTTGCACGATTGCAACGTCCATTCGAACTCTGGGCGCCCGATTCCGTGCATCATGCGCCGTAAACCCGCTGGAAGCGAAAAAGGAATGACACTCCGTCGATGATTCAACCGTGCAAAAGCGGGCAAAAATGGCTAGCGCGCCCCAACATCCTCCGCGGCACCATCGGCGCTCGAGGCGTCGCCCAGGTTCACCTCGGGCATGAGCTCGGCGGATACCACGGACAGAATCTCGCCGAGCTTTGCCAGGTCCTCGATGCTGAAGCGATGCTTGATGCGCTCCATGACATCATGGATATACGAGGAGCTAATGTTGTAATAGTCCAGATACTTCTGCGTAGGGCGCAGATGGTACTCGCGACCGTCGACCTCGGACTGGACCTTCTCGATGTAGCCCTTCTTGATAAGGCTCGAGATCTTATAGGCGGCATTCGACGAGGAGATGCGCATGAACTGGGCGAACTCATGAACCGTGGGCTCGCCGAGAGCATAGATGGTCTCCATCGCGAAGGCCTCGACCGTGGTCAGCGAGGCCTCGCGATTCTGCCAGCGCGCGAACGTCTCCTGGTAGAAATGCAACTTGAACTTGTTGTACACGGCGCTGAACTTCTCTTCAAGCTGCAGGTTGTCGACGGTTTCCACGGACGCACCCCATGTGTCACTCGGCATCGCCGAGCGCCAGCGCGAGCGACGCCGTGCAGGCCACGGCACCGTCCACGCGGGCCTCGGCCTCGATGAACGCGAACGAGCCGCGGGTCCTCACCACATGGCTCTCAAGCTCAAGCATATCACCCGGTCGGACCTGACGCTTGAAACGCGCGTCCTTGATCTGGGCGAAAAAGCCGAGCTTGCCGGCGTTCTGGGGGAGCGCCAGCATCGCCACCGCGGCGGTCTGCGCCAGCGCTTCGACGATGAGGACACCCGGCAGCACATGGTACTGCGGAAAATGCCCGCAGAAGACCGGGCTCATGGCGCTCACGCACAGACGGCCGCGCGCCCAGGACCCTGCCTCGCCGTCCGTGATACGGTCGACGAGCGCGAACGGGTAGCGGTGCGGCAGGATCTGGGCGATCTGGTTGGAATCGAGTTCGAGCATGGTCTAGCCCTCCCACTTCTTGAAGAGGATGCAGGCGTTGTGCCCACCGAATCCAAGCGAATTGGAGAGCGCGTAGGAGAAGCTCGCGGCACGGCCCTCGCCTGCCACGCAGTCGAGGTCGCACTCCGGATCCGCTTCCGCATAGCCGATCGTGGGCGGCAGGTACTGGTCGCGGAGCGCCAGCGCGGTGAAGATCGCCTCGACGGCACCGGCCGCACCCAGCATGTGCCCGGTCATGGACTTGGTGGAGCTCATGGCGAGCCGGTAGGCGTGCTCGCCGAAGACGGCTTTCACGGCCTCGGTCTCGCACGAGTCGTTCTTGGGCGTGGAGGTGCCGTGGGCGTTGATGTACCCGACCGCCTCGGGGGCGACGCCGTCCGCATCGGCAAGCGCCTGGGCCATCGCGCGGGCACCGCCCTCGCCATGCGGGGCGGGCGCGGTGATATGGTGCGCATCGCAGGTCACGCCATAGCCCACGAGCTCGGCGATGATCGTCGCCCCGCGCGAACGCGCGTGCTCGAGCTCCTCGAGCACGAGCATGCCGGCGCCCTCGCCCATCACGAAACCGGAACGGCGCGCATCGAAGGGAATCGAGGCCGCCGCCGGGTCGTCACCGGTGTGGAGTGCGCGCATATTGGCGAAGCCCGCAACGGAGAGCGGCGTGATCGAAGCCTCCGTGCCGCCCGCCAGCATGATCTCGGCGTAGCCATCGCGAATATGACGGAACGCGTCGCCCACGGCGTTGGTCCCGCCCGCGCATGCCGTCACCGGACACGTGCACATACCCTGAAGGCCGTAGGCGATCGCAACCTCACCCGCCGCCATGTTGGAGATTCCCATGGGGATGTAGAACGGGCTGCAGCGATCGAATCCGCGCTTCAGGCAGGACGTCTGCTGGTTTTCGGTCTCCTCGACGCCGCCGATGCCCGACGACACGATAACGCCCGCACGCGTGCGATCGAAGTCAGCCTCACCGAGGCCGCTCTCATCCCACGCCTCGCGCGCGGCGGCGAGGGCGAACTGCGTGAAGCGCGCCTTGTGCTTGGCCTCCTGGCGCGTGAGGAAACCCGTGGGGTCGAAACCCTTGACCTCGCCGGCCAGACGGGCCTTGGCCTCACTCGCGTCGAAGCGGGTGATGGGGGCGATGCCGAGCGTGCCCGCGCGCGCGGCGCTCCAGCTTTCGGCGGCCGTGAGCCCGATCGGCGTCACAGCTCCGACGCCCGTGACCACAACCCTGCGTTTATCCATGATCGTTCCTTTCAAACAGAATGAATGGGGGCGAGGTGCCTGTCAGAGAGTCGCATCACATGCTCATGCCGCCGTCGACGGCGAGCACCTGGCCGGTGATGTAGCCAGCCCCGTCCGAGGCGAGAAACGCCACCGCACGCGCAACATCCTCCGGCGTTCCGAGGTCACCGGCGGGAACCTGCGCGACCGCCGCCTCGCGCGCCGCCTCGGGCATCGCGGCGGTCATATCCGTCGCGATGAAACCGGGCGCGACCGCGTTGACACGGATTCCCGAGCGTGCGACCTCGCGCGCAACCGATTTGGTGAGACCGATCAGCCCCGCCTTGCTGGCGGCGTAGTTGGCCTGCCCGGCGTTGCCGCGGATGCCCACCACCGAGCTCATGTTCACGATCGCACCGGAGCGCTGGCGCATCATGGGGCGCAGGACCGCGCGGGTCATGAGGAAGGCACCGCGCAAATTGCAGGCGATCACCTGGTCGAAATCATCGTCCTTCATGCGCGCGCACAGCTTGTCGCGCGTGATGCCGGCGTTGTTGACCAGGATATCCACGCCGCCGAGCTCCTCCTTGGCGGCATCCACCATCGAGGTGGCCGCCTCGGCACTCGTCACGTCTGCCTTGACGGCGACGCTGCGCGCGCCGAGCTCCTCCGCCTCGGCGCGGGTCCGCTCGGCCGCCTCGGCGTTGCCCGCGTAGCTGAAGACGACATCCGCTCCGCGTCGCGCGAGCTCGAGCACCACCGCGCGGCCGATACCGCGGCTGCCGCCCGTCACGATGGCGCGCTTGCCCGCAAGGTCCTTCGTCATGTCGATCCCACCCATGGTCTCAATCCTCTCGATTCATGCCGTCGAGCGCGAAGCCGACGAGCCGCCGTCCACCGTTCACGCCACGCCTAGATCGCCGGCGACCTGCTCGAGCTGCTCGAGCGTCTCCACCCCATGGCAGCTGATACCCGGCTCGGTCTTGCGCACCAGGCCGGAGAGCACCTTGCCGGGGCCCACCTCGACCACCTCGGTCACACCGAGCTCCGCCAGGCGGTGGATGGTGTCCTCCATGCGCACGGCGCTCTGCACCTGGCGCACCAGCAGCGCGGCGATCGCCCCGGCCTCACCTGAAGCCGGAGCCTCGGCGTCGACAATGGCATCGGTCAGCTCGTGGCCAAGGCAGTTGAAGAGCACCGGGACCTCCATGGCGCCGAAGCGCTCGCCGGCGAAGCGCTCCGCGAGCGCCGCGCCCGCCGGAGCCAGCAGCGAGGTATGGAAGGGGCCCGACACCTTGAGCGGGATGCAGCGGCGCGCACCCGCCTCCCTGGCTGCCGCGGCAGCGGCCTCGACGGGAGCGCGGTCGCCGGCGATGACCACTTGACCGGGGCAGTTGTAGTTGGAGACCTCGACCACCTGGCCGGGGGCGGCATCTGCCGCGGCGGTACGCACGGCATCCTCCACCCGCTCGCGGGCGAGGCCCAGAATGGAGACCATGGCCGTATCGCGGCCGGCGGCTGCCGCGCACATTGCGCGCCCGCGAAACGCCGCGAGGCGCACCGCCTGCACCGGTTCGAAGACGCCCGCGCACGCAAGCGCCGAGTACTCGCCGAGTGAGAGTCCCGCGACGGCATCGGGTACGACGCCGCGCTCGGCGAGCGCCGCGGCGACGCCGCATGCGAAGGCGACCATGACCGGCTGGGTGTACTCGGTCCGGTTGATGAGCCCCTCCGGGTCATCGAACATCACCGACTTCAGGTCGAAGTCGAGGGCGGCATCCGCCGCATCGATCACCTGCGCGAACGCAGAGCATCCGTCGTAGAGATCGCGCCCCATACCGGCGCGCTGCGAGCCTTGGCCCGCGAAGAGAAATGCCAACGACATCGCTATGCCACCCCTTCCTCATCCGCGAGGCGGCGGATGACCGCACGCGCGCCCGAAACCATGTCCTCGAAGATGGCGCGCACGGGACGAACCTCATGCACAAGGCCCGCCACCTGGCCCGACATGAAGCTGCCGCCATCGACGTCCCCATCGAAGACGGCGCGGCGGAGGCTTCCCAGCGTCAGCGCCTCGAGCTCGTCGCGATTCGTGTCCGCGCGCTCGAGCTCCAGGTAACGGCGCGTCATCTTGTTCTTGAGGCACCGTACGGGCGCGCCGGCGGGGCGGCCCGTGACCACGGTGTCGTTCACGCCGGCGGAGACGACCTTCTCCTTGTAGGCGTCGTGGATGGGACACTCCTCGCTCGCCAGAAGGCACGTGCCCACCTGCACGCCGCAGGCGCCCAGCGCGAGGGCCGCCGCCATGCCGCGACCGTCGGCGATGCCGCCGGCGGCGATCACGGGGAGCTCCGGCACGGCGTCAGCCACCGCGGGAACAAGCGCCATCGTGGTCGCCTCGCCCACATGCCCGCCGCTCTCGGTACCTTCGGCGATGATACCGTCGATGGGCAGGCGCGCCAGGCGCTTGGCCAAGATGGGCGCTGCGACCACGGGGAACACCTTGATGCCCGCCTCTTTCCAGGCTTCGATGTACTTGCCCGGGTTGCCGGCGCCGGTGGTGACGACCGAGACGCCCTCCTCGATCACGACCTTCGCGCACTCGTCGATATGCGGGTTCATGAGCATGAGGTTCACGCCGAAGGGCTTCATCGTCGCGGAGCGGGCCGCGCGGATCTCGCGCCGGAGGCTCTCGCCGTCGAGGCCGCCCCCTGCCACAAGCCCCAGCGCGCCGGCGTTCGAACACGCGGCAGCGAAGGCGCCGGTGGCGATATTGGCCATCCCGCCCTGGATGATGGGGAACTCGGTCCCTAAGATCTCGTTCAGCTTCTGCATCTTCTTCCCTTCTTACGAGCCCGCGCGGGCCCCGTTTCGTCAATTCCCCAGCGGCCCCATGGTGACGAGGCATCCGGCCCAGGTGAGGCCCGCACCGAACCCCGCCAGGACGACGCGGTCCCCCGAGCGGACCTCGCCCGCGCGGACGAGCTCGTCCAAAAGCAGCGGCACGCTCGCCGCCGAGGTGTTGCCCGTGTGATCGATGTTGCCGGCGCACCGCGCCGGGTCGAGGTGCAGCTTGCGCACCGCCACATCGACGATGCGCTTGTTCGCCTGGTGGAATACGTAGCGATCCACCTCGTCGGGACCGATCCCGGCGCGCGCGAGCACCTCCTTGGTGCAGGCGGGCAGGACCTCCGTGGCGAACCGGAACACCGCGCGCCCGTCCATGGCGAGATACGGCGGCCGCTCGGTACCGGGCCCGCCGGCGACGAGGGCATCGTCATTGCCACGCGAGCCCCAAACGGCCGAAAGACCGGGGCCGACGGGGTCGAGCTCGACCACCGCGGCGCCCGCGCCGTCGCCGAACAGCACGCACGTGGAGCGATCGCCCATATCCATCACACGGGAGAGCTCCTCGGCCCCCACCACCAGCGCGAAACGATGCGAATCAACCGAGAGCAGGCACGATGCCGTGTAGAGCGCGTAGACGAACCCGGCGCAGGCGGCGTTGACGTCCAGGCAGAGCGCATCCTCGGGAAGGCCCAGATCGCGCTGGAGCAGGCAGGCGGTCGAGGGCGTGGCATGCTCGGGGGTGAAGGTCGCCACCAGGCAGATGCCGATCTCGTCGGCGGCAACGCCGGAAGCGGCGAGCGCCCGCCGCGCCGCCTCGGCCGCAAGCGAGCGCTGGTTCTCGCCCGCCGCGCGGTCGCACCAGTAGCGCGCGCGGATGCCCGTGCGGGTCGAGATCCACTCGTCGGAGGTCTCCACCATCTGAGCCATGTCGTCGTTGGTGATCCGGCGACCGGGCAGCGCCGAGCCGCAGCCCAGCACCGTGAGGCCGGGTGCCCCGACAGCGCCGCGCGACCGTTCGGCAACGGCGAGCGCAGCGCGCCCCGGAACGTGCCTCGACGCCATCATGCGCGCCCCCGCTTCACCGCGGATGCTCCCATGGCGCGGAACTTCCGATAGCGCGCCTCCGCCAGCGCGGAGCGGCTCATGCGGTCGAGCCCGGCGAGCTCGCGCGTGAGCTGCGTATCCACCACCTGGAAGACCGCGTCCGGCCGCTCGTGCGCGCCGCCCGCCGGCTCGGGAATCACCAGATCGACGACGCCAAGCTCCAGCAGGTCCTCCGCCGTAAGCTTCATGACCTCACACGCCTCGTCGGCGCGACCGGAATCCTTCCACAGGATGGACGCGAACCCCTCGGGCGAGAGCACCGAGTACACGGCGTTCTCGAGCATGAGCACGCGGTTGCCCACGGCGAGCGCGAGCGCACCGCCCGAGCCGCCCTCGCCCGTGATGATCGAGACCACGGGCACGGTGAGCGAGCTCATGAGCTCGATCGAGCGGGCGATCGCCTCGCCCTGGCCCCGTTCCTCCGCCTCGAGACCGGGGTAGGCGCCCGGCGTGTCCACGAACGTGATGATGGGGCGGCCGAACTTCTCCGCCGCACGCATGATGCGCTGGGCCTTGCGGTAGCCCTCGGGCGAGGGCATGCCGAAGTTGCAGCGCACGCGCTCATCGATGTCCGAACCTTTGCGCTGGCCGATCACGGTGACGGGGCGGCCATGGTAGAGTGCGGTGCCGCCCATGATGGAGGGGTCGTCGCCGCAGGAGCGGTCGCCCCGCTGCTCGAAGAAGTCGGTGAAGAGCGCGTCGATGAACTCCGTCACGCCGGGGCGCCCGGGGTGGCGGGCGATCGCGACACGCTCGGCGGCGGTCACCACGGTGGCCTGAGCGAGCTCTGCCGCCGAGGCGTCGGCGCGCTTCGCGGCGGCCTTGTCGGCCGCACGGGCCTCGCCCGCGGCGACCTCGGCCTCGATGCCAGGGTAGGCACCAGGCGTGTCAACAAAGGTGATGATGGGGCGGCCGAACTTCTCGGCGGCGCGCATGATGCGCTGCGCCTTGCGGTAGCCCTCGGG